>NZ_JBOBHU010000010.1:0-241925 GCF_050587665.1 Rhizobium sp. Nf11,1
GCGGCGGGTTTCCCCGCCGTATCGCGTTTTAGGATCCGTGCTTCAGGCGCTCCGCCACCAGTCGCCGCTGTCATCGGCGACCTCGATGCCGGTCGCGTCGGCCTCGAGCAGCCAATCGCTGACCGGCCGGCCCCTGACGAGAAGTCCTGGGGCGATATCAGCAAGCGGCATCAGGACGAAACCGCGGTCGGTCATACGGGGATGCGGCAACTCCAGCCGCGGCGCCTGCTGGACGACAT
This sequence comes from Rhizobium sp. Nf11,1, assembly GCF_050587665.1. Taxonomy (NCBI): domain Bacteria; kingdom Pseudomonadati; phylum Pseudomonadota; class Alphaproteobacteria; order Hyphomicrobiales; family Rhizobiaceae; genus Rhizobium; species Rhizobium sp. Nf11,1. Next base: position 240 of record NZ_JBOBHU010000010.1, read on the forward strand.
TGCCATAGGTCAGCACGTCGATATCGAGCGTACGCGGTCCCCATCGCTCGATACGCTCGCGTTTCATCTCGCGCTCGATCGACAGGCAAACATCGAGCAACGCCTCAGGAGGGAGCCGGGTTTCGACCGCAGCGCAGGCATTGAAGAAGAACGATTGGTCCGTTTTACCCCACGGCGGCGTGCGATAGAGCCGCGACACGGCGGTGACACGACAGTCGTCGCGCCCGTCCAGTCTCTGCAGCGCCGTGGCCATCGCCTTTACCGGATCGCCGATATTGCCACCGAGGCCGAGTGTGGCCGACTGCGATGCAGCCTCAGGCAAAATGCTCAACACTCACCTGCACGAAATCGAGCACCCCGGGCACCGGCGCATTGGGCTTGCGCACTGTGATCTTCGCCCGCCGCACCTGCGGGAACGTCTGACAGAGGCCCTTGGCGATATCGAGCGCCAGGGCCTCGATGAGATAGCGTCGCTTGCCGGTGACGATCTCCTCGATCACCGTAAAGGCAATGCCGTAATTGACGGTGTCGTTGATCGAATCGCTTTCCAGCGCCTCGCCCGCGACGACATCGAGCTCGGCATCGACGAAGAAGCGCTGACCGAGGAATTCCTCCTCGTCATGCACGCCGTGGCGCGCGAAGAAGGCGCAGTTCTGCAGCGTGATCGTGTAGGTGGTCATGTCGGCCGCTTCCTCTCGAATTCCTGGCGCGCATTGAGCATAGCATCGGCGATAGCAAGCGCATCCCTGTTGATTGCGACATTGTGCACCCGGAAAACCGCAGCCCCTTGAAGCCTGAGCAGCGCGCTTGATGCGGCCGTCGCTGCATCCCTCTCCGGCGCCTCGCGCCCCGTCACCGCGCCGAGGAAGCGCTTGCGTGACGTGCCGGCAAGCAGCGGCAGACCGAAGCGCGACAGTTCGGAAAACCGCGCCATCAGCTCCAGGTTTTCCTCCGCCGTCTCCTTGGCGAAGCCGAATCCCGGATCGAGCACGATCCGGTCGCTGGTAACTCCGGCCGCGGCGGCGATCGCCAGCGACCGTTCGAGGAAATACGCTTGGTCGGCAATCACATCGGCAAGTTTGACCCTGTCGCGGCCGGTATGCATGATGCAGAGCCCCGCCCCGGTGGCCGCGGCCACATCCGCGATACCTGCATCTTTCTGCAGTCCGAAGACGTCGTTGACAATATGGGCGCCGGCGCCGACCGCCAGCCGCGCCGTCTCGGCACGGTACGTATCGATCGAGATCAGCGCCTCGGTACGACCGCGCAGCGTCTCGATCACGGGCAACACCCGCGCCTGCTCTTCCGAAGGGCTGACCGACGCCGCACCCGGCCGAGTCGATTCGCCACCGATATCGACGATCGCAGCACCGTCGCTGACCGCCTGCAATGCGTGTTCGACGGCGGCATCGAGGGTTTCAAAACGTCCGCCGTCGGAGAAGGAGTCCGGCGTCACATTGATGATCGCCATGATCGCCGAACGACGGCCGAGTTCGATTTCCCGGCCATGGCCGACACGCCAGAAACTGCCTTCGAGCCCTGTCACCAGACTTGTCCTATTGATGACGAAAAAAGCCGCCATCCGATATTGCGCTTACGGTGGCTATGCCCCAAGCTCCTGCCGATTTCAACATGGGTTGCGTTCAGAATGCCGCTTGCAATGCGTTATATGTGCCTTCCTGTCGCCTTTTCCATTGCTCTTTCCCTTAGCAGTCCAGCGGCAGCTGAAGTGATCGCATCGAAAAGTTATTCCTATTTCGACATCCGCGGCAAAACCGCCGATGAGCTAGACCGGGAACTCAGCCGCCGCGGCCCGACGGCGAGCGGTTCGTCGGCACGCCATCCCGGCGCCACCAAGATTCGCTTCGGCGGCGAGGCCACCTATATCCAGGATGACGGCCGATGCCGCGTCGGCAATGTCAAGGTCACGGTTCATACCCAGATCATCCTGCCGCGCTGGAAAAGCCGCAGAGGCGCCAGCAAGGAGCTGTCGATGATATGGGACGCATTGTCGAGTGACATCAAGCGCCACGAGGAGCGTCATGCCGAGATCGCCAGAGATCAGGCCCGCGCCATGGAGCGCGCCATCCGCGCATTGCCGCAGCAGCGCAGTTGCGAGGCCATGCAGGAGCTCGTCTCCAACGAATCAACTCGCGGCATAGAGGAGCACGATCGGCTGCAGGCGCGATTCGATCGGGTTGAGGCGGTCAACTTCCAGAAGCGCATGCTGAGATTGCTGAAAAATCGAATCAACGGTCGAGCCGGCGGAAAATAAGGCTTTTTCGAGCTGGTGACGAGCAGAAAAACTTAGCTGCGCAGCGAAACTTGTGCGAAACTTACGCCTTCCCCAGCGTTTTAATGGTCATTTTTCATCCTGGCAGACTCAACCGGAACGCGTTAATATGAACACATTCGAAAGTTCAGGTACGGCATCTGGACTTTCCTCGCTGGGTTCTCCTGGCGCGTTCCGAAGCCGCGGATGTTCCTCCCTCATCCGTTGGTAATGCGCCCGCCTCGCCTCGCTCGCACCAGCGCGCGAGGCGTCTTTTTTGTGGTTATGATTGGCGGATATTCGCCTCGAAGATCGGACTCCGATTTTCGGGACAATGTGCTGGCAGCGATATCTCAGGCCTGGCGTTCGGGCACGTGCACGACAAGCCCGTCATAGGCCGCCTTCATCCGGATCTGGCAGGAGAGCCGCGAGGTCGGGCGTACGTCGAAGGCGAAGTCGAGCATATCCTCTTCCATCGCTTCCGGCTGGCCGACCTTCTCCGTCCATTCCTCGTCAACATAGACGTGACAGGTGGCGCAGGCGCAAGCACCGCCGCACTCTGCCTCGATGCCGGGCACCGAGTTGCGCACGGCATTCTCCATCACGGTGGAGCCTTGGTCGACGTCGAGGTCGAAGCGCGTACCGTCGAAGGCGACGATGGTAAGTTTGGGCATCAGGACTATTTCCGGTCTTCAAATGGGTGGGCGGAGTTTCTTCCGACAAATCGACGCGTCAGTCAACATTCGGAAATCCGCCCTAACCTCGCAGATCGGGCCTTCGACCGCCGTCTTCAAAGCGTCATCTGGGACGTCGCAAAAAGACCCGTGGTTCCGCAATGAAACAACGGGCTCCGTTCGATCAATGAAAGAAGAGTTGGAGGTCAGCCGCGGCAGAGCTTGAGAATGAAATTCTCGGCGTCGAGGACGGCAGCGCCGAGCGCCGCCATTGCGCCGGCATCGCCGCCGGTTTCCTCGACGACCTCAGCCGTCTGCGAAACGCGGAATGCGCCGACCGAACTCGCCGCACCTTTCAGCCGGTGCGCAGCCGCGCCGACACGCACGGTTTCGCCGCTCGCCATATCCTGGAGGCACGCCCGCGCTTGGCGCGCAAACATCTGAAGGACTTCGATTTCCAGAGACTTGTCGCCCATTGTCTGTTTCGCGAGATGGACGAGATCGATCGGCCGTACCTTCGAGGGACACGGCCCTTGTCCATTATCAGGCGCCTCGAATACGATTTTCAATGCTGCCAGCTGGCCTGCCATTTGCCACGTCTCCCGTCTCACATCGTCCGCACTTGCTACAGTTCTGCGTCAGGAGGGTGGCCATCGCGTTAAATTCCGGCACATCGGGCACCGAAATCTCACCGTATGGTTAACATCCGTTAAACATCCCTAAATTATTGGTTTTTAAGCAGGGCTTCGGATTCAAAGGTGTTAACAACAAGTTAACAAGTCATGAATCGCAAGCCTTCATTAATTGTGTGCTGAGCCCAGATGTGTCACTACGATACTGGTGGAGCGGGTTTATGGTACGCGCCTTTGCCGAGTGAGTGGATAATGGTAGTGTTTTGATACCTTCCGTTTGAAAAAGCGGCTATCTACTCTGAAATGACATGCTTATCCGTCCGCGATTGGGATGGAGAGCCGTAACGGCAAAGTTGTTCCCGGGCAGGCGGAAACCGGGGATGCGCTACCGGGCCGGCCGACAGTAACGAGGCGTAATCGAATGGCGAATAACAAATACAATGAGTCGATCGAGGACAAGGCGTTCAAGGCGTTGGACGAGGCGCTCCAGATCGACTTCGGCAAGGATAACGTGCCGTCTCGCCGCGGCGACGCGCCTCAGGCGCCGGAGGGAAATGTGTCTGATCCATCGAATGCGCGCAATCAGCAGGCCCAGGAAGAAGCGCAGCGCCGCAACCGCCGCGGCGCCGGGGCCGAGCAGGCTTCCCGAGCGCCGGCCTTCGCGCCCGCCAATGATGCCAGCCGCAATACGCCCGCCTCGATCCTAAAATCCTTCGACGGCGCCTCCAGCCGCTCGGCAGTGCGCACCGCTACCTTGTTTTCCGTGCTTTGGGTCATGGCGGGCCTCGGCCTGATGTCGCTGATTTATACGCCGCAGATCTGGCAGATCCGCTCGATCGCCGATCTGGTTGCCCTGCCCGGCGTTATTGCCGGCCTCGTCGGCATCATCATTCCGGTGATGATGTTCTATGCTTTCGCCATCATGATCTCCCGCGCTCAGGACATGCGCAACGCCGCCCGCTCCATGGCAGAGGTGGCATTGCGCCTGGCGGAGCCGGAAACCATTGCCTCCGAACGCATCATGACCGTTGGCCAGGCGGTGCGTCGCGAGGTCTCGGCCATGAACGAAGGCATCGAGCGCACCATCGCGCGCGCTTCCGAGCTGGAAACGCTGGTCCATTCCGAGGTCAACGCGCTGGAACGCTCCTATGCGGACAACGAGTTGCGCGTGCGCGGCCTCGTCCATGAACTCGGTTCGGAGCGGGAGGCGATCGTCAACCATGCCGACCGCATCCGCACCTCGATCGGCAGCGTCCACGACCAGCTGAAGGAAGAACTGTCGCTGGCGACCGAAGAGATCGCCGTGCGGCTCGCCACGTCGGGCGAAGCCTTCGCCTCGCTGATCGACACGCGCGCGGCGACGATCCTGGAAAAATCGGACAGCGCCCTGCAGTCGATGGGCAGCCTGCTCGCCGCCAAGACCGACAGCCTGCTCCAGACCCTCAACGCCTCCGGTTTTGCGCTCGCCACCGAATTCGACAACCGCCTCGAGGCGCTCTCCGTCAACCTCAATGAACACGGCGAAAAACTGCTCAGCCAGTTCGAGACGCGCGCGTCGACCATGGACAGCAGCACCGAGAAGCTGAACGCGGCGCTAAACGAGCGCACGCATCAGCTCAATGAAATCCTGATCGCCCGCACCCGCGAGATCAACGAGAGCCTGACATCGGGCGAACGCACCATCAGCGGCACGCTCGACGACGTGCTCTCGAAGCTGAACAGCGCGCTCGATGAGAAGGGCGCAAGCTTCCGCCAGAGCCTGCAGAGTACCGCCGATGACGCCGTCATGGATCTTGATCTGCGCTCCGGCTTCTTCGAAGAGCGCCTGCAGACGACCGTTGCCCAGCTGTCGACCGCCTTCGATGAGCGTGTTGCCGAATTCACCAGCGCTTTCGACAAGCGCACCGGGTCGCTCGACACCAAGCTGATGGAGAGCCTTGCCCGCATCAACGAAACGCTGACCGGCGGTTCGGATTCGATCGAGGGCATTTTGAGCTCCAGTATCGACCGGCTCGGCTCGTCGATGACCGACCAGTCGCTGGCGCTTGCGACGGCGCTCGCAACCGGCCATGAAGTGCTGGAGAGCACGCTCAATAGCCGCACCGAAGAAATCACCACCGCACTCACCAGCCGCACCGGCGAGCTGACCTCGGCGCTGCAGAGCGCCACCTCGGACATCGCGCTGGCGCTGGCATCCGGTACCTCCGACCTGCACAACAATCTTCAGGCCCGCTCAGCCGAATTCCGCGATACGCTGCGCACGACCACTGCCGACTTGACCGCCGCCGTTGCCGCCGGCACCGAGCAGGTCACGACGGCCTTCGGCGGCCGCGCCGAGGAACTCACCAGCGTATTGACAGCGCGCGCAGCAGAAATCCGGGACGCGGTTGGCACAGCCCATGAGCGTATCGACAGCGTCATGGCGGAGCGCGGCGGAGCGCTGATCGATGCGTTGACAACCCATCACGGCCGCTTCGAGGAAGCGCTGACGACCCGCTCCGACGCCATTATCAACGCGGTTTCCGGCACCCATGACCGTCTTGCGGAAACGCTCGACGAAAAGGCGATGGCGCTCGCCATCTCTTTGAACGAGAGCCAGGCCCGCATTGAGGATACGCTCGAAACCCGCTCCGAGGCGCTGCTTAACGCCGTTTCCGGCACGCATGACCGCCTCTCCGAAACGCTCGACGAAAAGGCAATGGCGCTCGCCATCTCTTTGAACGAGAGCCAGAGCCGCATCGAAGACACGCTGGAGACCCGTTCCGCAGCCTTCCTCAACGCCGTCTCAGGCACGCATGATCGGCTGTCGGAAACATTGGATACCAAGGCTGCGGCCCTGACGACCTCGCTTGACGAGCGCCATGCCCGCATCGAGGACGCGCTCGGAACCCGCGCCGAAGCCTTGTTGAACAGCGTGTCGGGCACGAGCGACCGGCTTGCCGAGACCCTTGATGAAAAGGCGATGGCGCTTGCTATTTCCTTGAACGAGAGCCAGGCCCGCATCGAGGAAACGCTCGAAAATGGTTCCGCAGGCCTGTTGAACGCCGTCTCCGGCACGCATGACCGGTTTGCCGAAACGCTGCAAGGTAAGGCGGCAGCTTTTGCCAACTCGCTGAACGAAACTCAGGCACGCATCGAAGATACGCTCGAAACCCGCTCCGCTGCCCTGCTGAATGCCGTATCCGGCACTCATGAGCGTCTCTCGGAGACCCTCGATGAAAAGGCGATGGCGCTTGCCATCTCGCTGACCGAAGGCCAGGCTCGCATCGAGGACACGCTGCAGACCCGGTCGGCGGCGCTGCTGAATGCCGTTTCAGGCACGCATGACCGCCTGTCGGAAACGCTGGACGAGAAGGCGATGGCGCTCGCAATCTCTCTCAACGAGAATCAGACGCGGATCGAAGACACGCTGGAATCCCGTTCCGAGGCTTTCCTCAAGGCCGTCTCCGGTACGCATGAGCGTATCGCCGCGACCCTCGAGGAGAAGGCTTCGGCACTTACCGCCTCCTTGAACGAAGGCCAGAGCCGTCTGCAGGACACGCTGGAGAGCCGCTCGGAATCCTTCCTCAACGCAGTTTCCGCCACCCATGACCGCCTGTCCGAGACGCTCGACGATCGGGCGATGGCCCTTGCCATTTCGCTGAACGAGAGCCAGAGCCGTCTCGAGGAGACGCTGACATCCGGCGCCGATGCGATCAACAATGCGGTCTCCGGCACACATGAACGCCTGAATGGTGTGCTCGACCAGAAGGCCAGCGCGCTGGCCGCCTCGCTAAGCGAAGGGCAGATCCGCATCGAGGAAGCCCTGGGACACCGCGCAGCCGCGCTCGTCGGTGCCGTAACGGCAAGCCATGATCGGCTCACCGATGCGCTCGACGAAAAGACCATGGCGCTCGCTATTTCGCTCGATGACAACCAGAGCCGATTCGACAGCGCCCTCGAAGCCCGCAGCAATGCAATCATGGAGGCTGTCACCAGCGCCGAGGCCCGCGTCGCCGGCGCCTTTGCCGACAAGACGGACGCCATCCATAACGCCTATGCCGATAATCAGCGGCGGCTTGAATCCGCGCTCTCCGAGCACAGTGCGGTGATTTCGGGGGTTCTCGATGCGGGCGGTGCTCGCTTTGAAGATCTCGTCGGCGGCTTGACCGGCCGCATCGAAGGCCGCCTCAGCGATGCCCATGCGCGGCTCGGGAGCCTGGCCGAGGAGGCCGCGGCGCGCATCGAAGGCGGGCTCGCTTCCGCCCATGAGCGCATCCGCACGACGCTTGAGGATCGCGGCAATGCCATCGAGCTGTCGCTGAGCCAGGCGCATGCGCAGATCAGCGATACGCTCACTGAACAGGCGACCAGCATCGGCACTTCGGTGGCGACGAGCGTCAGCATGCTCGAAATGTCGCTGGAAGACCGTGAAGCCTCGATCCGCCAGGCGATCGATGCCGGCGCCCAGACATTGGAAGATCGCATGCGCGCCGGCGCCGGCCAGATCGCCGGCCGCTTCCAGGAGGCGGCGAACACGATTTCGAGCTCCGCCCAAGACCTTTCCGCCCATCTCGACCAGTCGGTTGAGAACCTTGCGGGACGTCTTGAAGAAACCGGTTCTCGTATGGAGGCCGGCCTTACGGCGATCGAGACCCGCATCCGCGACGGCGTCGGCGGCGTTGCCGAAAAGGTCGAAGCCGCCAGCAGCCAGCTCTCCGGCGTGCTTGCCGACGGCATTTCCCGCCTCGGCGCGCTCGGTGACGACGCCACCCGACGCATCTCGGCGACGCTCGAAGGCAGCGCTTCCAATCTTACACAGGCAATCGACAGCCGCACCGCCAATCTCGCCGAGACGTTGGACAGCCGCACGACCACGCTTGCAGGCGCCATCGAGGGTCGCACGGCAAGTCTCGGCGAAACCCTGGACCGCGGCAACGCACGCATCGAGGAACGCCTCTCCACTATGGATCGCGCGTTGACCGTCGGCCTCGACGCCGTCAACCGCACCATCGAGGGCAAGGCCGCCGGCCTCGCCTCGACGCTGCGCAGCGCGGTGGCCGAAGCAGCCCAGGGAATGGAAGGCGAAGCGACGAGAACGACGGAACTGCTCGGCAAGACCGGCCAGCAGTTCGCCGAGGATCTCAGTGCGAAAAGCGAGGAATTCACCCGCACCATGGATGAACGCTCTTCGCAGATCGTCACGCGGGTTGCCGAAGCTCAGAACCGCCTGGCAACCCAGGCCGCTGCCGTCGCCCAGACCTTCTCGGAAGCCGGCAATGCCATCGTCAACAAGGTCGCCGAGGCAGAGACCGTTGTCGGCACGCAGGTCAATGCCATTTCCAGGGCCCTGTCGGACGCCGGCCAGTCTCTCGAGGCGCGCGGCAATGCCATCCGCACGACGCTGTCGGGGGCCGGCAGCGAGATTTCCGCCACCATGGCGGACGTCGAGCGGGCGCTCGAAGCGCGCAGCAGCGCCATCCGCTCCAATCTCGAGGAGCGCGCCCGCGAGATCGACACCTCTCTCTCCGACGTCGACCGGGCGCTTGAAGCGCGCGGCAACTCGATCCGCTCGACGCTTGAGGAACGCACCCGCGACCTCAATTCGATGCTGTCAGGCCGCTCTGTCGAATTGACCCGCATCCTTGACGAAACCGCCCGCCCGATCATCGATCGCTACACCGATGCCGGCGAGCAGGCGGCTGCCCGCATTACCGCCGCAGCCAATCTCAGCGCCGACCGTCTGCGCGCCGAGAACGAAGCGCTCGCCAGCGCCGTTGCCGCCCGCACCGAGAATGTCGCCAACGCCGTCAGCGCCATCGAGAATAGCCTGGTCGGCAACGTCAACGGCCTGGTTCAGCGCATGTCGGAAAGCAGCGCGGCGATGGCGATGATGATGAACCGCGCCGCCGAACAGTTGACGAGCGTCGACGGGCGTCTCGGCGAAACCACGACCCGCTTTGCCGACTCCGCCACCAAGGCGGCCGAAATGGTCAACGCATCGACCAGGCTTCTCGAAGGCAAGGTCGACCGCCTCTCCGACATCTCTGGCCAGACGCTGGCCCAGGTCGGCAGCATCATCGGCCGCTTCGACGAACATTCCAAGGTTCTGACCCAGGCCTCGCAGCTTCTGGGTGCCGCCCAGTCCAACCTTGCCTCGACGCTCGAGGAGCGTGAAGGCGCGCTGCAGGCCCTATCCGTCAGCCTGGTCCAGCGCTCCGATGAGATCCAAAAGACCATGCGCGGCCTCGGCGACATGATCGAAACCGTGTTCGAGCGGGCCGAGCAACGCTCCAACCAGGTCACCGGCAACCTGCGCCAGGGCGTACAATCTTCCTTCGCCGATATTGGCCGCGTTCTGACGGAGACCGAGAAGCGCGCTCAGGAGGCCGCCGAGACGATGCGCGAGGCGATCACCCGCGCCGGCGATGAGGCCAATACGACGATCGACAGCACCTTCGCCAATGTCGAACGCCGTTCCGGCGATCTCTCCAATCGCATTCGCGGCGGCCTCACCGCCTCCTTGTCGGAAGTCGAGCGCATGCTCGGCGAAGCCGGCCGCGCCTCCGACGGTGCTGCCCAGCACATGCGGGAATCGCTGCGCGAGGCGATTGAAGATGCCGTCGGCCGCTTCTCCGGCGCTACCGAGGACATCCGCCGCTCCGCTGCCGACATCCGCAACGAGCTCGACGCCACCCGCGCCGAACTGAAGCGCGGCGCCTTCGACCTGCCCGAGGAAGCCAAGGAAAGCGCCTCGGCCATGCGCCGCGCCGTCGCCGAACAGATCAAGGCCCTGCAGGATATCTCGCAGCTTGTCGGCCGCTCCAGCCAGCAGCTCGAAATCTCCGAACCCGCCGCCCGCTCGCTTGCCCAGGCGCAGCCGGCTCCGCGCCCGGCTCAGCCGATCGCAGCCCAGCCGCCGCGGCCGGCAGCGCCTGCGCCGATCGAAGCGGCAGGTCTGCGCGGAACGATTACGCCGCCCGCTTCGGCCGCCGCTCCTCAGCGGGCCGCGCAGCAGCCAGCCCCCACTCGCCAGGAATTGGGCCGCCAGGAACCGGCCCGGGAAAGCGGTGGCTGGATTAGCGATCTTCTGCGGGGCGCATCCCGTGAAGAGGCCGCCGACCAAGCGCCTGCCCGTGCTCCCGCCCGCTCGGCGGAAACCGCCGCACCGGCCGCACGCAGCAACGACAGCCGCAATCCGCGCCATGTCGTGGAATCGCTGAATTCTCTCTCCGTCGATATCGCCCGCGCCATCGATCACGATGCCTCGGTCGATCTCTGGCGCCGCTACCAGCGCGGCGAGCGCGACGTCTTCACCCGACGCCTCTACACGCTGAAGGGCCAGCAGACCTTCGACGAGATCAAGCGCAAATACGACCGCGAACCGGAATTCCGCACCGCCGTCGACCGCTATATCGGCGATTTCGAAAAGCTGCTCGCCGACGTCGCCCGAACCGACCCGAACCAGACAGTCACACAGTCCTATCTGACGTCGGATACGGGCAAGGTTTACACCATGCTCGCCCACGCAGCGGGCAGGCTGAGATAGAGTCTGGCCGATATCGTGGAAATGAAGCCGCCTGAACATGTGTCAGGCGGCTTTCACTGATGCCGGGGGTATGATCTTCTCCCCAGCCTGGAACCGCGAACAAGATGACCAAGGCCCTCCTAATTATCGACGTACAGAATGCAATTCTCTCCGGAAAGGCAACGCCGGAGCGCCAGGCCGAGGTCGATTCCGCACTTGATGAGACCGTTGCTCGGCTGGCGTTGCTCAAGGAAAAAGCGCGACAGGCCGGCGTGCCGGTCGTGCTAGTGCAGCATGATGGCGACAGCGGTCATCGATTGGCCGTGGGCACGCCGGGATGGGCGCTGCGCCGGGAGATTGCGCCGCAAAAAGGTGAGATCGTCGTGCGCAAGAAAAGCGCCGACTCCTTCTTCGGGACCGATCTTGCCGACCGCTTGCAAGAACGTTCAATTACACACCTCATAGTCGGCGGCTGCATGTCGCAATTCTGCGTCGACACGACCGTCAGGCGGGCCGTTTCGCTCGGCTATGACGTGACCCTGGTTGCCGACGGCCACACAACCGGTGACACGGCGACCCTCACCTTCTCCGCGATCATCGCTCACCACAATGAAACGCTTGATGGTTTCGATGCCGGCAAGGCGGGTGTGAACGTCCGCTCTGCCGGCGACATTACCTTTTCATAAGGCTCCGGCAACCACCGCTTATATCTTCTGAACAACTGCAGCGAAAACCGGGATTGCCATGCGGTCCCGGTTTTCCGCCCCTCACGCCTCGGCCGCTATGCCCCAGTTGTAGACGCAGCGGTCGAGGCCGATGGCGATTTCGAGCACGAGGACGTTGTGATCGACGGCCGCTCCTTCCCAGGCTGCGACCGGTAACGGTGCGGAAAGTCGGTACGACGCGAGATCGAGCAGACCTCCATCCACTTGTCGCCATTATCGACCTCGATATCCATCGTCACCTCTGAATAGGCCGGCAGCCGGTCGGAGGGCACGACCCGCGTCGGCAGATGGATCAGCGAGGCGATCATGCGGCGGACCGGTTCGAGGCAGGCCGCGTGATAGTCGTTGCCGCTGTCGGCGGTGAAGGCGCATTGACATTCGAGCTGCCAGAATTCCTTCAGTCGCATGTGTTTCGTCGGCTGCTCCTGCTCGCGGCGATACGACCTGCCGGCCTGCCAGACGCAGAGAGGCAACCGCGTCTTCGAATGGTTTCCGAGCATGTGCTGCATGTAGACATAGGTCGAAGGCGTGGTCTCCGGCCTCAGTACCAGCACAGCATCGCCAGCCCCGAGTTGCTCCTGTACCCAGATGTCGGCGTTCGAATAGGCACTTGAAACCAGCGGCCGCGGCATCAGCGCCGGCGCCTCGACCCTTCGCATATCCCAGGCCGGATTGACCGATCTGAGAAAGTTGCGGACTTCCTGCGAGAAGAAGCCGATCATATGATCGCGAAGATTGATCTCGCGCTCCTCCCAATGGACGAGCGAATTGACGTGATAAATATTGAGCATGGTGCCTGTCTCCCTGGCAACCCTGTTGACGTGGTGAAGGGCTTTACGTCCGGCGGCGCGCCGGACGCATGTGGCGCCCGGACGTCACAGCAGGACGCGGAGACCTCGTCCGCCAATGGCGCGCGCGATCGCGACCTGCAGGCAGGTGCGGTCATGATGGGAGAACGGCGCGCGCTTAATGCTCATGACGGATTTCTACGTGCCATGCGCGCGATTGTCAAAACCGCAGGGGCCGAGACAAAAGGTATCATCTGTGGACAGGCCTTTTTTATTGCCCGCCTTCCTTCATTCCGTCACAAACTTTTTCGATCCGCTTGCGTTTAAAGCCAACGGTTCCTCGGCCGCGTAACGAAAGAGACAGCAATACCGATGACCACGACGACATCCCGGCTTCTTGCCATCGCGTTTTCGTCCACCCTGCTGATGGGCGCTTTCATTCCGGCTGAGGCCGGTCAGGCAAGCTTTGTGATTGATGCGCAATCCGGTCAGGTCCTTGAAGCCTCTAACCAGGACGATCTCAACTATCCCGCGTCGCTGACCAAGATGATGACGCTTTATCTCGCCTTTGAGGCGCTGCACGAGGGACGTCTCAGCTGGGACCAGAAGCTCACCATGTCGGAAAATGCCGAGAGCAAGGAACCCTTCAAACTCGCTATTGGCGCCGGCCGCCAGGTGACGCTGCGTGAAGCTGTCGAAAGCATCGTGGTATTGTCCGCCAACGATTCTGCCGTGGCGATCGCCGAACATCTCAGCGGCTCCGAACAGACCTTCGCCAGAACGATGACCGACAAGGCGCACCAACTCGGCATGAACGACACGGTTTTCAAGAACCCTTCGGGCCTGCCTGATCCGGAGCAGGTCACCACGGCGCGTGATATGGCGACCCTGGGCGTCTCGCTGATGCGGGACTTCCCCGAGGAGTTCAAGCTCTTCTCCATGCGCGGCTTTAAGTTCCGGGGCATGAAACTGCGCGGCCACAACAACCTGATGTACCGCTATGACGGCGTCGATGGCATCAAAACGGGCTATACCGATGCCTCAGGCTACAATGTCGTGACCTCGGCGCTGAAAGATGGCCGCCGCGTCGTCGGCGTCGTCATGGGTGAAAAGACTGCAAGCCTGCGCGACGACAAGATGGCGAGCCTCCTCGACAGCACGCTGCCGTCATCGCCCACCGCCACCGCCTCCACCACGCCAGGCAGCCAGCCTGCAGCGACGATGACGGATGCGCAGCCGACGAAGTAACCGGCATGCGACGTTGAAGGATGGCGACACGTTTTGCTACCGAAAAGCCACTTCCAGGTTTTGCCGGTCTTGCGCGATCACGCGGCAATTGGTTTCGAAACCTTCGCCCTTGATGGCAAGAGTGAATTCCGAGGGGATGCCCGCCGTATTCGAAACCGAAATGCCTGCGCTCTCCGCGCCGATCGATTTGACGGTGCAGTCGATAGTCGAGCGCCGGTCGTTAAATAGGATCGAACCTGCCTTCAGCACGCGCCGCCGCGCGCCAATGGCGTGATCGGCGTGAATAGAACTCCATGAGACGCAGCGATTGCGCCCGCCCTGTTTTGCCTGATACATCGCCGCATCCGCTTGAGCGAGCAGTGTTTCGATGTCTCTGCTGACGATAGATAGCGCCGAAGTTCCGAGGCTTGCCGTGACGGTCAGCGAGCCGTGATCGCCGAAAATGACCTGCGAGGCGATGGCGGTTCTGAGTTTTTCGGCGACGGCGGCCGCTCTCTCCCGATCGACATGCGGCAGAACGACGGCAAATTCCTCGCCCCCGATACGGCCGAACAAATCACCGGCGCGAAGGGTCGCCCTGCAGATCGATGCGACCGACTTGAGAACCGCGTCACCTGCGGCATGCCCGTACCCATCGTTCACCTTCTTGAAATGATCGATGTCGAAAACGATGCAGGACAGGTCATGCTGATGCCGCAGGGCGAGGGAAATCAGCTGATCGGCTTCCTGCTTGAAAGCTCGCCGCGTCATGGCCTCGGTCAGGCTGTCGGTAGCGGCGGACTGCATGAGTTCGAGGCGGTCCATCGCTGCTCCCGCCAATTCCTCGAGAATACAAAGATCTTTGCTGCCGAACGATCTGGGCCGGCGATCGATGGCGCACACGGTTCCAATCATGTGGCCGGCCTTCGTTCTGAGCGGAACACCGGCATAAAAGCGGATATGGTCCGCGCCGGTGACCGCAGGATGCGTTGCAAAGCGCAGATCCTTGCTGGCATCAGGAACGATGACAGGCTCGTCACAGTCCACCACGTAGCGGCAGAATGTGTCTTCGAGCGAGACCTCGTCGCCCGACATGCCGGAACAGGCCTTGTACCATTGCCGGTGCGCATCGATCAGTGACACGATGCCGATGTCGACGGAAAATACCTGCTGTATAAGGCGGACGATTCGCTCGAAGCCTTCGTCCTTGGGCGTGTCGAGCAGATCGAGTTGCTGCAACGCTGCCAGCCGTTCCTTTTCTCGCTGAACCGCTTCAGATGACGACTTTCCGAATACTCGTGCGACCACCATGCAGCATGCCTCCTGACAGCGCTAACACGACGCTTTCCACAAATTCATGAATAAATTTAATAGGCTGAACGCCTCAACCTCGTAGCGCCAATATTTTTTCCGTATCGGCAACCTATGATTTCCAAGCTGCACCTGCGAAAACGCAATCTCAGATTGCGCGCAGCGTCCAGCCGACGATCTCCGACACCACCGTCGAAAAGGCGCGGTCGAGACCCTTGACGAAGCCGACGTTGTCGCCGCCGGCCGGCGTCATGGCGCGGAACACCTTCTGGGCGCGTACCGAGCCGTTTCGGTCGTTGAGAATCTTGGCGGAGATTTCGACCACCGCCTGGTTGCCGCTCGAGGCGTCGATTTCGAATGCGCGGATATCGGTGACGATCTGGTAATCGATCGCCAGCCCCTGCCCCGGCATGCCGACGCCGCCGAGCTTTCCCGAATTCTCGAAGGCCTCGACCAGTTTCGATTGCACGATGCGCGGCAGCTTGTCGCCCCACTGCGCCCGCGACAGATACTGGATTTCCGACGGCGAGACGCGGATAACGATCTGATCGCTGTCGAGCGATCTGAGTGCCGTCGGCCCGGCAATCAGGATCTGGCGGGATTTGGCAGCAGGTCCATCGCCATCGACGGCCGCAGAGAGATCATAGGTATCGTTCTTGGCTGAAGTGCCACAGCCCGACAGGATCAACGCAGTCAGCGGCAGCGCGATCGCCGTTCCCCTGATCCACGAACGGCGCGACAACAGATGCGATGCGACCATACTGGGCTACCCCTGACTTTCCCTGTTAACGCCGCGTCCGGCCGTCGTACTGTTTGACCGTGTCCCCGCCAAAGATCAGGCGTTGCGGATTGCGGTCGAAGTTGCTGATCGTATCGTTGAGATTGCTCACGGTTCCGCGCATGTCGTTGATGAGGGTCTGCACGTCGCGCAAGCCGCCGCTCGAGAATTTCTGAAGATTATCGGCGATCGGACCGATTCGCGAGTTCAGATTATCGGCCACCTTCTTGAAGGATTCCAGCGTATCGCGCGCCTCGGCGAACAGCGATTGCGTGTTGTCGGTTCCAAGCAGCGCATCGACCTTGATGAGAATGCCGTCGATGCGTGTCGAAGCCGAATTCAGCTTATTGGCAAGCTGCGACACGTCCTGGATCGTCTGGTCGATATCTTTCTGGCGCAACGAAACCGTATTGGCGACGTCGCGGATCGAGGCAACTGCCGCACGCGCATCCTTTGTGGCTTGCGAAATATCGTCGACCGAACCCTTGATCTTCGCCGCGTCGATCTGGGCAACGAGCGTATCGACGCGGTCGAGCGTTGCCTGCGCCTGCTTGCCGAAATCGTTGAAGGTGGTGGCCGTCTCGTCGAACTTCCTGATCGCGCCCTTGAGATCGCCTGAGGCATCGGCCACATTGGCGGTGATCTTCTCGGCATTGGAGACGATATTGTCGACCTTCTGCGCGTCGACGGCCCTGACCAGTGATTCCACGGCCTGAAGCGTCGAATCGACACGCCCGGAAACCGCCTTCACCGTGTTGGAGAGCTCACCGACGCTCTGCAGGAAGGCGTCGATATTGCCGGAATTCTTGGCCAGCGCATCCGAGAAGGTTTCGGCATTCTTGAACGTCTGGGTCAGCGGAGCACGCGAATCTTCGATGAAACCCTGAAGTTCGCCAACCGCGTCATTGGCGCGATCAAGGATCTTATCGGCGGTCGCCAGGAGATTGGTGACGCTCGACTGGTCGGCGACGATAACGGCGCGTTTGCCGTTTTCGATCGCATGTTTAAGGATACTCTCCTCACCCTTGCGGCCGCCCGACAGTTCGATATAGGCGGCGCCCGTCAGGCCCTGAATTTCAAGCGCGGCCTTGGTGGAGGGGTAGATCGGTGCGTCTGTGCGCACCTGGGTGAAGGCCAGCGAATATTGCGGATCGTCGGCATCGATCGACAGCGTCTGCACCGAGCCCACCTGGATGCCGTTGAAGCGTACCGGCGAGCCGACGCTGAGTCCGTTCGCCGAGCCGGGAATACGTACGATCAGCTCCGTCATCGGGCCGCCACGGCCATATTCGGCCATCCAGTAGACGAAGCCGAAGGCGGCCGCGATCACCAACACCGTGAAAAAACCGACAATCGTATAATTGGCTTTGGTTTCCATCTATCCGGTCACTTCCCGCCGCTGCCGTTGCCGTGCCGCGCGCCATTGTCCTGCGGCACGATCGACCGTGCTCGCTTACCTCTAAAATAGGCCTGCACCCACGGATCGTCATAGGCCAGCATGTCGTCGATCGTGCCTTCCACCATTACTCGCTTCTTTCCGAGCACGGCAATACGGTCACAAACCGAAAACAGGCTGTCGAGATCGTGCGTCACCATATAGACGGTCAGTCCGAGACTATCGCGCAGGTTGGCGATCAGTTCGTCGAATTCGGCTGCACCGATAGGGTCGAGACCGGAGGTCGGCTCGTCCAGGAAGACGAGCTCCGGATCGAGCGCCAGCGCGCGGGCAAGAGCTGCGCGCTTGATCATGCCCCCTGAGAGTTCGGACGGGTATTTGTCGGCGGCATCGGCCGCGAGGCCCACCATGCGAATCTTCAGATGCGCCAGCTCATCCATTAGCGAGTGCGGCAGATCGAGATATTCGCGCATCGGCACCTGGATGTTTTCCTTGACAGTCAGCGACGAAAACAATGCGCCCTGCTGGAAGAGCACGCCGAGCCGCATGTCGAGCGCGTTGCGCTGCGGCTCGTTGAGCTCGTCGAAGTCCTGGCCCAGGATCTTGATCGTGCCGGAGCGGCGCGGCAGCAGCCGCAGCACCGTTCGCATCAGCACCGATTTGCCGGTGCCCGAAGCACCGACGAAGCCGAGGATCTCACCGCGATAGATATCGAGATTCAGTTTGTCGAGCACCACCTTGGAGCCAAAGGCGACGGTGACGTCGCGCGCCGAAAGCACGACATCCCTGCCCCGTCCTTCGCTTTCGATCGGCTGCTCGTCCACCCTGCCCGCCATACTAGAAGTTGATTGCTGCATAGAACATCGCAAAAAGCCCGTCCATCAGGATGACGACGAAAATCGCCTTTACCACCGAGGCCGTCACGTGCTGGCCGAGCGACTCCGCACTGCCACCGACCTTCAGCCCTTCGACGGCGGCGACGATGCCGATGACGAGCGCCATGAATGGCGCCTTGATCATGCCCGACAGCACGGTCGACAGCGTAATCGCCTCGTGCAGTCGCGCCAGGAAATTGGCGAAGGTGATACCGGAATAGCCCCAGGCGACGACCGCAGCCCCCGCCAGCGAAGCGAAATTCGCCAATACCGTCAAAAGCGGCAGCGCGATGGTCAGCGCCACCAGCCGCGGGAAGATCAATACGCCGATCGGGTTCAGCCCCATCACCTTCAGCGCGTCGATTTCCTCGCGCATCTTCATCGAGCCGATTTCAGCCGTGATCGCGCTGCCGGAGCGCCCGGCGATCATGATCGAAGTCAGCAGCACGCCGATTTCGCGCAGCTGCAGAATGCCGACCAGATCGACGACGAAAACCTCCGCCCCGAAATAACGCAGCTGGAAAGCGCCCTGCTGGGCGATGATCGCGCCGATGAGAAACGACATCAGCAGGATGATCGGAACGGCGCGAACCCCCATATGATCGATCTGGTTGACGATGGAGGCCGGCGAGACGCCGCTGCCGCGGCCGAGCTTCATCTGAGCGCCGCGCACCGCCGAACCCAGGATATACATCGAGGCAGCAAGATTATCCCAGATATCGTAAGTCATCTTGCCGATCGGCGCCAAGATGCGCGCGGCAAGCGAGACCTTCTCCTTCTGTTCCGGCTCCGGTTTGGCCGGTTCCTCGGAAAACATCTCCAGCATTTCATCGATATGCGGATTGGTGCCGACGAAGCGCACCGTGCGCCCGGCTGCTTCCTCCTCCTTCTTTAGCCGGCAAAGAAGCCAGATGCCGGCGGTATCGATCTCCGATATATCAGAGAGGTCGAGCGTCAGATTGCCGGTCTTCTCTCGCCGAAGCTTTTCGAAGTCGCGCAGCACAAGATGCACATAGGCGCTGCGCCAATTGCCGCTGAGACGAACATGCTGCCCCGAACCATCTGGCCGGTCGTCCACTTGCAGTGAGGCGGCGTTGCGATTCTCGGCGTTCAAGATACTTGTGTCTTTCAAGGCTTACGGCGACATTGCCGACTCGCGAAGCGGATCGCCGCCGGCGCGTCAATATACAGAAGCAACGTCCAATTTCCATGCTCGCAGGATAGCAATAATGCCGCGCACCCTCGATATCCAGATGAATTCCTTTCCGATTGCCGGGACCTTCACCATCTCGCGCGGCGCAAAGACTAAGGCCGAGGTCATTAGCTGCGAAGTCACGGAAGAAGGCGCGCAAGGGCACGGCGAATGCGTGCCCTACCGCCGCTACGGCGAGACCATGGAGAGCGTCTTGGCCCAGATCGAGGCAGCGCGCCCGCTGATCGAATCCGGCATTTCGCGCGACGACCTCTTGTCGGCGATGCCGCCGGGTGCCGCACGCAACGCCGTGGATTGCGCTCTCTGGGATCTCGAAGCAAAACGGACGGGCCAAACGGTCGCCGCCCGCCTCGGCCTCACGGCGCTCAAACCGCTCACGACAGCCTACACCATCTCGCTCGGCGAGCCGGAAATGATGGCCGCGCAGGCGCGCGAACATGCCGGTCGCGCTCTGCTCAAGGTCAAGGTGGGAACCGGTGACGATGAAAGCCGCATCCGCGCAGTCCGCGCGGCCGCACCCGATGCTGCGATCATTCTCGACGCCAATGAGGGCTGGCCGGAGGCGGTGCTGGAACGTCATCTGCAGATCGCCGCGGAGGCGGGCGTTGCCCTCGTCGAGCAACCGTTGCCGGCAGGCCGCGATGCGCTGCTTGCCGAAATCCGCCGCCCGCTGCTCGTCTGCGCCGACGAGAGTGTGCATCACACCGGAGACCTCGCAAGCCTTGCCGACCGTTATGATGCGATCAATATCAAGCTCGACAAGACAGGCGGCCTCACCGAGGCCTTGGCGATGAAGGCCGAAGCGGAGAGGCTCGGCTTTTCGATCATGATCGGTTGCATGGTCGGCACTTCGCTTGCGATGGCGCCAGCCGTGCTGCTCGCGCAGGATGCCGATTTCGTCGATCTCGACGGCCCGCTGCTGCTTGCCCGCGACCGCCAACCCGGCCTGCGCTACGCCGCTTCCCTGGTCTTTCCGCCGGAAAGCACCCTCTGGGGCTGAAGATAGTAGGCTGAGATGACCAGCCCGAGGCCGGAAAGCGCGACGAGCGCCATGACGTAATAGCTGACAAGGCCGAGCCAGGCGTAGAGGTAGCCCGAAGCGATGGTCATCAACCCCATCGCCATGCCGACATAGAAGAAATAGGCGCCCTGCGCCGAGGCCTCCTGCGTTTCCTGCACCGTCGCCACGATTCTCCGCTGCACGCCGGTATGCACGAAGGCATAGGTGAAGCCGTGGAAACATTGCAGCAGGAAGAAGCCGGCAAAGCCGGCATTCATGGGAAACAGGATCCAGCGGCAGACGCTGATGGCGCAGCCGAAGCGGATCAATGTCCAGGCATTGAAGCGCCGATTGAGACGCTTCGATAGAAAGAACACCGTCACCTCCGAAGCAACGCCGGCGCTCCAGAGCAAGCCGACCTCGGTGCCGGAAAAGCCGAGCTGATGCCAATAAATCGAGGAAAAAGCATTGAGCACCGCGTGGCTCGACTGCTGGATGGCAACTCCGATCAGGAGCAGCAGCAAATGTGGTTCGCGCAACCCGGTGCCGGTGGCGGCCGGCAGGTCGATCGGCTGGCCGCGCCGCCGTGTGGGCCCGATCCGCGGACAGAAGATCGCCATCGCCACCGTCATCGTGAAGCCGAACACCATGACGACGAGCACCATGCCGCCGCCCCCCCGGCCGATCAGCTGACCGCCGAGGAGCGTCGAGACGATGAAGGCGATTGAGCCCCATACGCGCATCGACCCATAATCGAGCCCCCAGCGGCGCACGCCTGAAATGACGATCGATTCGACCACGGGCACATAGGGCGCAAAGGTGGCGCCCTGCAGCGCGAAGACGATTGTCACCGGCCAAAAGCTGGTCGTCCAGTAAAGCGCGATCGCCGTCAGCAGCGACAGGCCACCCGACCAGAGCAGCACGGTGGCGCGCTCCTTCATGCGGTCGGCCATCATGGCGACGACAGGTGCTACCAGGACTCGAACCACCATCGGTATGGCGAGAATAATGCCGATTTCACGGTCACTGAAACTATGGGTTTGCAGCCAAACCGGGAAAAATGGCAGCACGACGCCATTGACGAGCAGCGGCGCGCAATAGGACAGCGCGCTGAGCAGCCGGAAGCGCGGCGGCGCTCCCTCACCCGGAGAATGTTGAGCGGGAATCATCGGTGGACCTGAAGGAAACTAGATGTTGTCCTAACACACCACCCTGGGGCGCGACCATTGCGAGAAATAGCCGTCCGGAAACGTTTTAGAAAATAAATTGGGCCTGTTACCTCGCGGTAACGGCTAAATTGCTGGCGAGCCGCCGCGACTGCGACGGCTGTAAATTCACGCTGCCTGCGCGGCGAGTTCCGCCTCTTCGAGACGCTCGACTGCGGTAAGCGCCGGCACTGCGCTAGCAAGCGCTCGCCAGGTGATCAGTTCGAACGTGCCGTCCTCATGCTCTGCAACCGCTGTGCAGCTTTCCACCCAGTCGCCAGTGTTGATGTAGCGGATGCCGTCCATCTCCTGGATGACGGCGTGGTGGATGTGGCCGCAGATCACCCCGTCGGCTCCGCTCTTGCGCGCCTCTTCAGCCACGACGCGTTCGAACTCGCCGATGAAATTGACCGCATGCTTGACCTGCAGCTTCGCCCAGGCGGAAAACGACCAATATGGCATGCCAAGGCGACGGCGTACGGCGGCGAGCAGGATGTTGATGCGGATTGCCGTATCATAGGCCCAGTCACCGAGATAGGCGAGCAGGCGGGCGTTGCGGACAACGACGTCGAACTCGTCGCCGTGCAGGATCAGGTATTTCTTGCCGTCCGCGCCGTCATGCAGCATGCGCTCGACGACCTCGATGCCGCCGAAATGCATGCCCGGGAAGTCGCGCAGGAATTCGTCGTGATTGCCGGGGATGTAGACGACGCGCGTGCCCTTGCGCGCCTTGCGCAGCAGTTTCTGGACGACGTCGTTGCAGACCTGTGGCCAGTACCAGCTGCGCTTCAGGCGCCAGCCGTCGACGATGTCGCCGACGAGCACGATCGTATCGGCTTCGTGGTAGCGCAGGAAATCCAGCAGGAAATCAGCCTTCGCGGCCTTCGAGCCGAGATGCACATCGGAAATGAAGAGCGTGCGGAAATGTCTGGGTTCCATCATGTCTGTCACGAACAGTGCTCGTGCCCCATCTTTCATCTAGCCTTCCAAAACCAGACTCGTGTTTCAGGAAGATGACAAGCTGGGGAAAAGCCCTGCAAACCCGCCGTTCCGTCTGGTGGTAAACGCAGATCCCATCGAAGCCCGCAATAGCGATATCGGAAATCCGATTCATAATTTCTCGCCGCGAGGTCCTGGATCTTTCCCGCATGCCGAGAATCAAATTAACAGCAGCTGCCGATCAAGGCGTAACCTGGGGATATTGATGATGCGCGCCCGAACCGCGACAATAATGATTTCTATGGCACTGCTTGCCGGCTGTGCACCGACGCAGCAGGACTATGATGCGACGGTAACGCTGCTGCAAGGCAGCGCGAGAGCGAGAAACGAGTTCGTCAAAGTGTGCACAAAGGATTTCGATGCAAATGCGCGGCGCGCCGCGGGGATCGTGACAAACGTCTCCGACAATGACGCTCCGAGGATCGCCTGCCAGCGATATCTGACGGCCGCGATCTCCGGTCGCGCTACGTATCAGGATCTGCTCGACATCAAGGCTCACCGGTTTACGCCAAAGCTCATCAAGATCTTCCAGGGCCGCTGATAGCCCGGAAGACGCTCTCTCGCTCCTCGATTTGGAACCGAGTGAACAAGATCGACGGGCCAAGCGGATTGGGGGCAAGCGGCGACCAGACGCTACGCCCCTTTTCGGCCGGCAATATTGCCCTGCCGATCGAGCGCGTTCATGATGACAACGATTCCATGTCCGACAAAGCGGGATGGCCGATGCGTCTCTTTCTCGTTCGCCACGGCGAATCCCTCGGCAACATCAACGAACAGGCCTACCGCCAATTCGGCGATCATAATGTGCCGCTGACTGAATGGGGCTATCGCCAGGCGGCTGAGGCAGGCGCTGTCATCGCTTCGTACCTCAAAGGGCTGCCGAGCCAGGGATTCCAGAAGCTGCATATCTGGTATTCGCCGTTTCTGCGCACGCGCCAGAGCAAGGATGCGCTGCTCGAAGCGCTGCCGGAAAACTTCGTCGGCGATGTCAGGGAAGATTATCTTCTGCGCGAGCAGGATTTCGGCCTCTTCACCGAAATCTACGACCGTGCCGAGCAGAAGCAGAAATTCCCCGAGGAGTTCGAAAAATGGGCGAGGCTGCGCAACAATAGCGGCAAGTTCTATGCGCGGCCGCCGGACGGCGAAAGCCGGGCGGACGTGGCGCAGCGGGTGCGTCTCTTCCTTCAGACCGTCATGCGCGAGGCCGAAAACGGCGACCACAACGTCGCGATCGTCGGCCACGGGGTCACCAACCGGGCGGTCGAAATGAATTTCCTGCACCACTCCGTCGACTGGTTCGAGCGCTCCGACAATCCTGGGAATTCCGACGTTACGCTGATCGAGGGAACGCGTTTGCAGGGCTACGACACGATACCGCTGCACCAGGCCGCCGACCGGCAGCCGGGACAGGAGAACAAGCTGCGCGATGCCTATGGCGCTGACGTGACGATGACGCCGAAGCGTGGTGGGTAAACCGCTCCCCACAAGGGACCCTTGTGGGGAGCGGTTTGGGGCGGGGTCTTCTACGCTGCATCTATTCAAGCAGCTCGCACCGCCGCCATCGGCTTCACATTCTGATTCATCCGGAACAAATTGTTCGGATCGTAGCGCAGCTTGATTTCCGAAAGGCGCGCATAATTAGCCCCGTAGGCCATTTCGACCCGGTCGGTCTCGTCCTCAGGCATGAAGTTGATGTAGGCAGTGCCCACAGCATGCGGCTTGGTTGCCTCGAAAAGTTCGCGCGCCCAGCCGATGCAGTTTCCGTCCATCTCGGTTTCCCGCCAGCGTGCATGGACATTCATGACGAAATGCGAACTGCGCTGTGGAAATGCCGTGGCTTCGGTCGGCACGCGGCCGGCGGCGCCGCCGACATGGCCGACGAATATTTCGCATTCCGGCCCTGGCAGCTTCCGCACGGCATTGATGAGAACCTCGATCGCCGCATCGGAAAGGGAGGCGAAATCCTGGCTCTTCCAATAGTTACGGGCGCCGGGCGTTAGAAGCGGGTCGAATGCCTGCTGCCAGCCGATGAACGGCATCGGGCCGACAATGTCGGCGATCGGCTTTCCGATTCCGCGCAATCTCGCTGCCGCCTTTTCGCCCGCCGCCATGTCCCCGCAATAGCACATGGCGAGCACCAATATCTCCTTTCCGTGCCATTCGGCCGGCAGGAACGGCAGCGGCGGCGCCTGGCGCATCACCACCCAGCAAGTCAGCTCGTCGGGTGCTGTTTCCAGCGCCTCGCGATATTCCCTGAGAACGTTTTCCGCATCGGCGAAGGGATGCACGACCAGTCCGGCGAAAACTTCGGGCTGGAGCGGGTTGAGCTGGAATTCGAAGGAGGTCACGACGCCGAAATTGCCGCCGCCGCCGCGCAGCGCCCAGAACAGGTCCGGCCGCTCCGTCTCGCTCGCCTTCACCAGTTCGCCGTTGGCCGTCACCACATCGACCGAAATCAGATTGTCGAGGGTCAGCCCGAATTTCCGCGTGAGCCAGCCGAAACCACCGCCGAGCGTCAGGCCGGCTATGCCGGTCGTGGAATTAATGCCGGTTGGCAGTACCAGTCCGAATGCCAGCGTTTCCTTGTCGACGTCGCCGAGCGTCGCGCCCGGCTCGATCCTGGCGCGGCGCGTCTCGGGATCGACCCGCACCGATTTCATCGGCGACAGATCAATGACGACGCCGCCCTCGCAGACCGCGTTGCCGGCAATGCCGTGCCCGCCGCCGCGCACCGAAACCAGCAGATTGTTGTCGCGTGCAAGGCGCACCGCGCGCACGACATCAGCCGCCCCTGCACAGCGCGCAATCAGACCCGGCCGGCGATCGATCATCGCATTCCAGATCGCCCGCGCCTCACCGTAATTCATGTCTTTGCTGGTCAGGAGACTGCCGCGAAAACCGGCGGCAAACGCATCCATGGCCACGTCATTAACCATCGTCTGACCCCGTTGCAGGGTCGTGAGGTTCAAATTGTCCATGATTTCCTCCATGCGACCGGCGCCCCGCACCGTCGCGGCGGCATTTTGCGCTTGCAGGCGGCATCAAACAAGTTTCCAAAAGGATTAGTACCGGCGATGCCGATACTCGGCCGGCCCGTGGTTCCGTGGGACATGCCCCGCGCGAAAACTTCTCCCATCCCTCATTTCCATACTGTCGCCCGTATCCGATTGATGTATGGAGAAACTCCAGAAAAAGACGTGCACGGAGGCGGCAATGGATCACCAGGATAAATCCAAGACGGACAAGAACCTGCCGGGCGGCGATCTCGACGAGCAGGCGCTCTTCTTTCATCGCTATCCCCGCCCCGGCAAGCTGGAGATCCAGGCAACCAAGCCGCTCGGCAACCAGCGCGACCTCGCGCTTGCCTATTCGCCGGGCGTTGCCGCTCCCTGCCTTGCCATCCGTGACAACCCTGAAATGGCGGCCGAATATACCTCGCGCGCCAATCTCGTCGCCGTCATTTCCAACGGCACCGCCGTGCTCGGACTCGGCAATATCGGCCCGCTCGCTTCCAAGCCTGTCATGGAGGGCAAGGCCGTGCTCTTCAAGAAATTCGCCGGCATCGACGTTTTCGACATCGAGATCGATGCGGCGAGCGTCGAGCAGATGGTTTCGACCGTCTCATCGCTGGAGCCGACCTTTGGCGGCATCAACCTGGAAGACATCAAGGCGCCGGAATGTTTCGAGGTCGAGCGGCGCCTGCGCGAGAAGATGAAGATCCCGGTCTTCCACGACGACCAGCACGGCACGGCGATCATTGTCGCCGCCGCTATCCTGAACGGGCTGGAACTCGCCGGCAAAGCCATCGAGAACGTCAAGATCGTTGCCTCGGGCGCGGGTGCTGCCGCCCTTGCCTGCCTCAATCTGCTGGTGACCCTCGGCGCCAAGCGCGAAAACATCTGGGTCCACGATATCGAAGGCCTCGTCTATGAGGGCCGCACCGAACTGATGGACGAATGGAAGTCCGTCTATGCCCAGAAGAGCGACACCCGCACGCTCGCCGAAAATATCGGCGGCGCCGACGTCTTCCTCGGTCTCTCAGCGGCCGGCGTGCTGAAGCCGGAACTCTTGGCACAGATGGCCGACAAACCGCTGATCATGGCGCTCGCCAATCCGACGCCGGAAATCATGCCGGATCTCGCCCGCGCCGCCCGCCCCGACGCGATGATTTGCACCGGCCGCTCGGATTTCGCCAATCAGGTCAACAACGTCCTCTGCTTCCCCTATATCTTCCGCGGCGCGCTCGATTGCGGCGCCGAGACGATCAACGAGGAAATGAAGATGGCGGCCGTGCGCGCCATCGCAGCGCTTGCCCGCGAAGAACCGTCCGACGTCGCTGCCCGCGCCTATTCCGGCGAGACCCCGGTCTTCGGGCCCGACTATCTGATCCCTTCCCCCTTCGATCCGCGCCTCATCCTGCGCATCGCGCCTGCAGTCGCCAAGGCCGCCGAACAGAGCGGCGTTGCGCGCCGGCCCATCCAGGATTTCGACGCCTATCTCGACCAGTTGAACCGTTTCGTCTTCCGCTCCGGCTTCGTCATGAAGCCGATCTTCACGGCAGCCAAGGCAGCAGAACACAAGCGCGTCATCTTCTCCGAAGGCGAGGACGAGCGCGTGCTGCGCGCCGCCCAGGTGCTGCTTGAGGAAGGCTTGGCCAAACCGATCCTGATCGGCCGCCCGCAGGTCATCGAGACACGCCTCAAGCGCTACGGTCTGCGCATCCGGCCGTTGCAGGATTTCGAGGTCATCAATCCGGAGGACGATCCGCGCTTTCGCGAATATGTCGATCTCTATTTCTCGCTCGTCGGCCGCCGAGGCGTCATCCCGGAAGCGGCCCGCACTATCGTGCGCACCAACACCACCGTCATCGGCGCGCTGGCGCTGAAACGCGGCGAGGCCGATGCGCTGATCTGCGGCCTCGAAGGCCGTTACGAGAAACACCTGCGCGACGTGCGCCAGATCATCGGCAAGCGCAAGGATGTCCGCGATTTCTCGGCCCTCAGCCTGATGATCTCACAGCGCGGCGCCACCTTCTTCACCGACACCTACGTCACCTTCAATCCGAGCGCCGAAGAGATAGCAGAGGCGACTGTCATGGCTGCCGAGGAAATCCGCCGCTTCGGCATCACCCCGCGCGCCGCCCTCGTCTCGCATTCAAACTTCGGCTCACGCGAATCCGAAAGCGCCACGAAAATGCGCTATGCCCTGCAGCTCGTGCGCGATGCTGCCCCGGATCTCGAAGTCGACGGCGAAATGCACGGCGAGAGCGCGATCACCGAAGCGCTGCGCAAGCGCGTCATGCCGCACACCACGCTGCACGACGAGGCAAACCTGCTCGTCTTCCCCAACCTCGACGCCGCCAACATCACGCTTGGTGTGGTCAAGTCGATGACCGACGGCCTGCATGTTGGCCCGATTCTGCTCGGCGCCGCCATGCCCGCGCACATCCTCGCGCCGTCGGTTACCTCGCGCGGCGTCGTCAACATGGCAGCGCTCGCCGTCGTCGAGGCATCGCAGCCGGCATAAGCCGGCATTGCGACCAGAAGATTCACGGATAACCAGCACTCGCCGAGATTTCGCAAGTGCTGGCATCCAGCCGCGTTTTACCTCGGCGTTACGTCAAAGCCGAACCACTTCTGCGATAGCTTGACGATCGTGCCGTCTGCTTTGGCTGCTGCGATCGCCTCGTTGAACATAGATTTGAGTTTCGTATCCTCCTTACGCAGACCAACTGAGCTTCCACGCCCAAGCATGCCGCCCTGGAAACGAGGGCCAGTGACGATGAAGTCCTCGTTGCCCGGCTTCGCCGGCGCTGTCGAAAGATATGCCATGGACGCCATGACGAGGTCGACGCGACCGGCCTTAAGATCGAGATCGTGCTGTTCCGTCGTCTTGTACTCACGGAGATCAACGACGCCCTTCAAATATTTGTCGAGGAAGCTCGCGGCGATCGATGCAGTCTGCACGCCGACTGTCTTACCCTTGAGCAACGGCTCGATCTGCTTCAGCGCGGCCACAGCGCCAGCCTCATCGGTGGCGAGCGAAAATACCTCGCCCTTCAAAGGCAGATTTGCGAGCGGGGAGTCTTTCAATGTCGCAAAGGTCTGACCCGTCGTGCCGTAGGAATCGCTGAAGGCAATGACCTCCTCGCGCTTGGCGGTTGCAGACATCCCCGAAACGATTGCGTCGAACTTTCCAGCGTTAAGAGCCGGGATCATGCCGTCAAAAGGCTGGATCACGGTCGTGCATTCGACCTTCATATGAGCGCAAAAATACTTGATCAGCTCGATTTCGTACCCGTCAAGGCTACCGTCTGCCTTGGTGAAGTTCCACGGCCGAAACGCTCCCTCGGTCGCAATCGTCACATGCGTCCAGTTCTTCTCCTCGGCGCGTGCCGCCGTCGAAACGGCTAAGCTGGCGACCATAGTGATCGCGGCTATGATTGCGGTCAGGTATTTCATACTGAGTTCCCCTTCTTGATTGAGCTTGATGAACTATTGATTGATGAACTGGCGGAAGCGCTCCGACTTCGAATTCGAAAAGACATCCTGAGGTTTGCCCTCTTCCTCGACCACGCCCTTGTGTAAAAAGACGACGCGGCTGGAGACGTCGCGCGCAAATCCCATCTCATGTGTGACGACCAGCATGGTGCGTCCTTCTTCCGCCAAGGCGCGCATGACGCGTAGGACCTCTCCTACAAGCTCCGGATCGAGCGCCGATGTCGGTTCATCGAAGAGCATCACCTTTGGATGCATGGCGAGGGCGCGGGCAATGGCCGCGCGCTGCTGCTGACCGCCGGAAAGATGAGCGGGATAGAAATTGCGCTTATCGGCGATGCCGACTTTGGCCAGCAACGCTTCAGCTTCATCTATGCATTCGGC
This sequence comes from Rhizobium sp. Nf11,1, assembly GCF_050587665.1. Classification (NCBI taxonomy): domain Bacteria; kingdom Pseudomonadati; phylum Pseudomonadota; class Alphaproteobacteria; order Hyphomicrobiales; family Rhizobiaceae; genus Rhizobium; species Rhizobium sp. Nf11,1. The sequence goes on from NZ_JBOBHU010000010.1 coordinate 29,723, forward strand.
GCGTGAACGGCGCTGAACATGGATCGGTGCCTCGATAAGGTTTTCGAGGACCGTCTTGTGAGACCAGAGATTGAAACTCTGGAACACCATTCCGAGCCGAGAGCGGATACGATCGACCTGCTTTCGATCCGCCGGGCGGTGCACACCGTCGGCGTTGCGCTGCATCGAGATCGTTTCGCCGTCGACAGTCACTTCACCCGAATCCGGCGTTTCCAGCAGATTAATGCAACGCAGGAACGTCGATTTCCCGGAACCCGACGAGCCGACAATGGAAACGACATCGCCTTCCAGAGCATCAAGCGAGATGCCCCTGATGACCTGGAGAGGTCCGAAGCTCTTGTGCATGTCGCGCACGCTGAGTGCGATTGTTGTGGCCGTCATCGATGCTCTCCTGCAGGGGTGGCTATGGTGCTGCTCTCTCGGCTGACAGGAACGGGAGCGCGCAAATGCGGGCTAAGTCTGTACTCGGCGAATTGAATGAGACGCGTCAGCAAGAAATTGAGGGCGAGGTAGATGGCACCGGAGACGACGAAGACCTCGATTGCCCGGTAGGTCTCGGAGATGATCTTGGCGGCGACTCCGGTTACCTCCATCAGCGTAATGATCGAGGCAAGTGACGTCGCCTTGACCATTGATATCATCTCGTTGCCGTATCCGGGCAATGCCTGCCGGATTGCCAGCGGCAGGACGATCCGGCGAAACAACAGGAAGCGATGCATGCCGCAAGCGCGGGCAGCCTCAACTTGCCCGTGCGGTACCGAGAGCAGGCCGCCGCGAATGATCTCGCTGGCGTAGGCGGCTGTATTCAAGGTCAGCGCCAGCACCGCGCACCAATAAGGATCGCGGAGAAACGGCCAGAAGACGCTGTGCCGTACGGCTGGAAACTGGCCGAGACCGTAATAGATAAGAAATATCTGCACCAACAGGGGCGTGCCGCGGAAGATGAAGACATAGAGCCGCGCGAACCAATCGAGCGCGGCAACGCCGGAGAGGCGGGCAAGCGCCAGCAACAGGGCCAGAATGGCACCAAGGCAGATCGATGTCACGGCAAGCTCGATCGTCAGCGGAATTGCGGCGACCAGGCTCACAAATGTTTCGTTGAGAAACTGCCAATCCATCATCCGCTCCTCCCCACGCCGCGCGACAGATGCCGCTCCGCCTGCTGGAGAAGGATGCTCGAAACTGTCGAGATCATCAGATAGATCGCGCCGGCCATCAGGTAAAAATCGAATGGCAGCCCGGTCGATCCAGCGCCGACCTGCGCCTGGCGCAGGAGTTCGGCAACACCGGTGATCGATACCAGTGCCGACTCCTTTAGGACGACCTGCCAGACATTACCGAGACCGGGAAGCGCGTGACGCAGGGTCAGCGGCGCAACGATCCGCCGCAGGCGAAGCCAGCGCGGCATGCCGCAGGCAATAGCCGCCTCGATCTCACCCGGATGGACCGCCCTGAATCCACCTCGCAGCACTTCCGTGAACTGAGCGCCGGAGGTGACGCCCACGGCGAGGGAGCCCGCAAGAAAGCCCGGAAAGCCGAGGAAACCTTCGGCGCCGAGAAGCCGGCCGACCGCCGTAACCACGGCGCTGCCGCCGAAATAGAAGAGGTAGATGACCAGCAGATCCGGAATGCCCCGCAGCACCGTCGTATAAGCATCGGCGGCCGCGCGAGCAAAACCGTTGCCGGCAATCTTGGCCCATGCCCCAAGGGTCCCGATACAGGCGCCGACGGCATAGCCGGCGATTGCAACAAGGATGGTCATCCAGGCTCCGGCCAGAAGAGCATGGCCCCAGCCATCCGCACCGAAGCCGGCAAGCTCAAAAAAACCAGGCTGGCTCATGATGCTGCTCCGGAAGAGCATGTTTTTGCAGCAACTGACATTATCATAGCCTCTGCTGAGCATGATGCGCCGAAAAGGCGCTTAGGGAGCGTCAAAGGTCGGTGTCAGGTCGATCTTGCTCCATTTTTCCGAGAGCTGCCTGATCGTGCCATCCTTGGCGGCTTGCCTGATTGCGTCATCAAATTTGGCCTTCAGATCGGTCTCGCCCTTGCGCATGCCGAGTGCGACTTCGGTAGCCAACATCGCGCCTTTCACCAGCGGGCCGGACATCATCAGATCGTCATTGCCGGGCTTGCCGAGCACGGAGGTTTCATAAACGCCGCTATCGAAGCCTGCATCGATGCGCCCGGCCTTCAGATCGAGGTCGCGCTCGCCGGAATTCTTGTAGGCGCGCACTGTTACGTCGGAGCCGAAATAGGCGTTGATCAACTGCTCCTGGCTGGTCGACTGGACGACGCCGACGGTCTTGCCTTTGAGGGCTTCGCCGATTGCGGCCATCACCGGATCTGCCTTGGACTTATCGTTCAAATTCAGCCGCTCGCCGGCCATCGGCAGAGGGGACACCGGCCCGTCCTTCAGAAGCAGGAAGCTCGCGACCCCGCTCGCGTAGGGCACGGTGAAATCGACCACCTGCTTCCGCTTCTCGTTGATGCCGAGGGTCATCACTAGATCGAATTTTCCAGCATTGAGGCTCGGGATCATCGCATTCCAATCGCCTGCGATGAGTTCGCAGTCGGCTTTGGCGCGTTTGCACAGGTCATTGATGAGGTCGACGTCGAAGCCGGCCAGCTTGCCGCTGGAATCCATGAGGTTCCAGGGCGGGAAAGCCCCTTCGATGCCGACCTTGACATGCGTCCAGTCCTTGGCGCCGGCAGCGAATGAAGTCAGGAAGGCAATGGCGCCGAAGAAAACGGCAGGCAATTTTCTATTTTTCATTTTCTGTTCCCCTTTCGGCGGCCAAATGGCCACCTGTCAGTTCTGCTATGGCTGCGTCAGTCCTCCAGGGCCGCACGCAAAGCCGCATTGGCTTCCCTCAGTCCATGGATCAGGCGATTTCTCGTCTGGCGCGCATGAACAGCGTAGAAAGGTATGTCTGGCGATCCGACGGGCTGCGCGGCCAGCGCCCGCAGCCCCTCAAGTGACGGCCAGGGGGGGTGCGGGAGGGCGGAATCATGGTGAAAGCGCTCGCCGCTCGTATAATTCAGCGGCACGAGATGGCGGCCGGCGCGCATCAGCGATGCGTTGACGCGCGCAGTCTTAGCGGAAGACAGGCCCTTCATTTCCAATACCGCCTTCGCGCTGCTGCCCAACTCGTCAATTGCATTTGCGAGAGCCGAAATGTCGATGCGACCGGAAAGCTCAGCCTGCAGTCGCGCAAGCTGTTGGCTGAGAGCCTGTGCGTAGACGGAATAGTCAAGTGGCAGGACCGGCGAGGTCAGCAGCCGCCAAAGTGTTTCCAGCACGATTCGCGTATCCCGGCTCAGATTGCCGGCATCGATGTGCTCTGCCGTGTCATGCGGCGTGTGCCACCACCAACCGAGCGCCGTCAGCGTCTTGACGGGCCCGGGCGGCTGATGGCTGACGCTGCCGAACATTGAGGGGATGCCGACACCCCAGAATGAATGATCCGCGGCTCTGCCATGCCGCCTGCCGGCATGTCTTTGTCCGGTGACATTCTCGATCACCTCAAGCGCCAGCGGCTTCAACTCATCGATGACACCGGAATTGGTGAGGACGGTTGCGCCCTCTCCGCCCGTGGAATCGACGTTGACATGCACTGCGCACCGGCGATCGAGCTCGTCGAAAAATTCATCCGCATACCAGGCCGAGCCGGAATAGCGACCGTGCGAATGGCCTGACCAGAAGCAGATACGCAGGCCGCGTCGCCAATCACCCGCATGAAGGGCAAGCAAGCGTGCCGCCTCAAGCATGGACGCGTTCGCGCCGCCATTGTCCATGACGCCGAAGTGCCAAGTGTCATGATGGCCCGAAAACAGTACGAACGGTTTGTCCTCGCCTGCCGGCTGAAGCTCTGCAACAAGCAGCGGCGTCCTGCGCCAGCCGGTGTCGACCTCTGCCGTGAGCGTCGCACGGACCTTCTGGCCGCGCGCGAGCCTGTCGCTCAGGCGCACTCCATCTTCCCGCGCGATGGTGCAGATCACTGTTTTCGGCAGATAGGCGCACGTGTGTTGCGACGGGCTGCCCCAGACCGGCGACACGCACATTTCGTAGAGATGCTCATTCGGGCTGACATGGATTTCGCCGAGGGCGCCGGCCGCGCTCGCCAACGCGGCGACTTCCTCCGTCGCAATCCCGTCGACCAGGACGATCTTGCCGGACAAGTCCTTGCCGACGAAATCGGCTTCCTTGCCGTCGCCGACATATTCAAGGTCTCCGCTGATGCCCGCTGCAGCCGTGGAAACCGACATCGAATGGGTAATGCAACGGAGGTCTTCGCCTTCGACCCCGACCTTCGCCGGGCCGGGCAGGCTGATGAATGCATCATGCGACAGCAGCTGCGTTCCGTATCCGTAGCTCTCCATCTGCGCCTGAAGATAATGAAAGCTCTCGAGCTCCTCCGGCGTTCCGGACAATTTCACCCGACGGGCAAACTCGCGGATATGCGCCATCAGGCGGTCACGGTCGGGCAGCAGGTCGGGGTTAGGCATCAGCCTTCTCCGGCAATGGCGGCTTAACGTCATCCGGTATCGGATTGACGAAAGGCGTACGCTCCAGACGCGCCCTGTGATCGGCCTTGGCAGCTTCGATCAATGCGGGGTTACCGATGAGATCGGCGGCCGTGCTCGCCATCACCTTGGCGGCGTGTTCGGTTCCCTTGTGGGCAGCCGGCAGTTTCCCTTGCGCAACCAGCTGCCAGGAGTGTCCGGGCGTACCGACAGCGTAGGTAGCCCCTCGCATCTGCACGGTCGGCACCACCCAGCTGACCGTCCCGACATCAGTGGAGCCGACCAGAGTGCCGTCACCGGCATTCAACGGAAAAATCTCCTCACAGAGCGGCTGGTCGTCGTTCGGTTTCAGCCCGAAACGACCATAGGACGCGGCGATATCCTCTGCGTTGAAGGTCTGCTGGAACTTGCGGGCCGTTTCTCGGTCGGCATCATCAAACACGGGTGGGCCAAGCCGCTGCAGATGGGCGAACATGCACTCTTCGAGTGGGGTATTGCCAACGAGATTGGCATCCCCGCTGACAATTTCACTCCGGACCGTCGTCTCGGTCATCAGGGCAGCACCTTCGGCAACTTTCTTGACCCGGGCAACCAGAGACAGGAGTTCCGGCAAGGTCCGAGCACGGACGAGATAGCGTACCGTCGCGCGTGCCTGCACGACGTTAGGCGCCCCACCACCCGCGTCAGTGATGGCATAGTGGATGCGCGCGGTGGAAGGCATGTGCTCGCGCATATAATTGACGCCTACATTCATCAGTTCCACTGCGTCGAGAGCGCTGCGGCCGAGATGCGGCGTCGCGGAGGCATGCGACGCCCGCCCCGAAAAATGGAAGTTGATCTCATTGCAGGCGAGCGAGATGGGGTTGTTGACGCCGGCAAAGGCTGCCGGATGCCAGGAGATCGCGATATCCACGTCGTCGAAAACGCCGGCGCGCACCATGAAACCCTTCGAAGAGCCGCCTTCCTCCGCGGGGCAGCCATAATAGCGCACCCTTCCCTTCAAGCCGCTTTCGGCAAGGAAATCCTTGACCGCAGCGGCAGCGAGCATGGATCCGGCGCCCAGCATATTATGGCCGCAGCCGTGACCATTGCCGCTGTCGACCAAGGGCCGCTGCTCGGCAATACCGGCCTCCTGGCTCAATCCCGGCAGCGCATCGAACTCGCCAAGGATTGCGATGACCGGGCCACCCTCGCCCGCCTCTCCCATGACCGCCGTCGGCAACCCGGCAATGCCGCGCTCGACACGAAAGCCCTCTCTTTCCAGCATGCGGGCGTGCTCTTCGGCAGATTGATGTTCGAGGTAATTGGTCTCGGGAATATCCCAGATGCGGTCACTCAACTCGAAGAACGCCGCGCGCTTTCTCTCGACGATTTCCCAGACCGCATCGGAGTTCTGCATGGATTTACAACCCGCCTCATATAATGGTAATCAAATTGGCGCCAATTTTATGCTCCAATTAAATCGGGCACGCAAGCCATGAGCTGGAATATTTTTCGACGCTGTCAATCGGCCTCGTTGTTGGCCGGGGGAGAGCTATGATAGTCATCGCCGAAATCGGGCTGGGGAGAATTGCATGAATTCGCTGGAAAGCGGAGCGACGGCGCAAGCACAAGAGCCGCAAACCTCCGATGTGACCGAACTCATTCTCCAGGATATCCTTGCCGGCCGTCTCCCGCCCGGAACCTGGCTGAAGCAGATCGATCTCGAAAGGCGGTATAACTGTACGCGGCCCGAGGTCCGCAGAGCTCTCGACAGGTTGGTGCAGAAGCGACTGGTGGAGCATGTCCCCAATCGTGGTTACCACGTCCATGAGCAAGACGGGCGCCGCGCCCGGGAGGTCAGCGACATTCGCGTCATCCTCGAAGTCGCCGTCAGCGACCGCATCGTCGCGAATGCGAGCGAGGCAGATATTGCGAAGTTGCGGGTTCTGGCTTCACGCTTCGACGATCTGGTGCTGAACGGCACCACGCTCGAACTTTACGAAGCCAATCTCGCCTTCCACCGCCATCTGCTTGCTCTCGCAGGCAACCAGGAACTCGTGGAGCTGATCACGGAAATTCGCCAGCGGACATCCTCCGCGCCGGTGTCGCAGTGGCGAACGCGCGCCCGCATCGAGCAATCCGGCCGCGAACATCAGCAGATGGTCGATGCGATAGAGCGACGCGATACCGATGGTCTGATGGAGCTGACGCGCAGGCACATTCTTCAAGCCTGATCGGCCTCGATGACGCCGTTAGCTGATGCTGAAACTTGGACATAAACCGGAAATCACTGAAGGGTGCATTTATGCCATCTCTGGCGGCGGCCTTGTGCCCTGATGCAATCGCGCCGCGTGGAGTTTTGACGCCGTGCCATCCCAGGCATCCGCAGCCAGTGGATATCCCCATATCACGGGCCCCGTATCGACAGCCGTCCTCCATCCGCAAGCTCATCCGCGCGTTCGTTGCCTGATATGCCGGAATGGCCCTTGCACCAGGCAATGGTTACGAGGGCGTTCCGGGATAGCTGAAGATCGACCGCTTTCCAGAGTTCCGCATTAGCGATTGCCCGGCTGCGGGCGTTCCCATTCGGATTGTTTTTCTTCCAGCCGTTGTTCTTCCAAATGTGCCGCCTGTCGTTGCAGCCTTTGACGGCATAGATCGAATCCGACCAGACGGTCGCGGCTTCGCCCGTTGCATCGCTACTGATCCACATGACTGCCTGCAAGACGGCGGTCAATTCCATCGAATTATTGGCGGACTCACGCACACCGCCGAAGCTGGACGCGATTTCCACAGAATCGCGATAGGCGACAAAGGCCCAGCCTCCGTGCCCGGAACCGGGGTCATAACAACCATCCACGAAGACGTGGAGACCGTGTTGGGCTGTCGGGGCCGTCGTTGTGGGGGAGCTTAGCTCCTTGCAAATGCCTGCCATTTTCGCCTTCGCTGCGCCCCTGCCCTGACCTGCGCGGTTTGCGACGGCCACCCGCAGCCGACATTGGAATTGCACGTTCCCTCGTGTCAACTATTGACGACGGTGGCACCGAAAGCGCCTACTGCCGATGGGAAACTGTGAGGGGCAGCGCCATGGACAATCCGTCCTGCAGGGCGGCCCCGCCCATGTTACGCCACTAAGCCATGCCCGGTATCGGTTTGCTTTCTGCGGACGTCCCATGAGCTTCTCATACCAGATGAGCGCCTCGTCGAAGTTCTACTTACCTAACGGAAGATTACCCACATCTTCTGGATAAAATCTCGAAAATGCGCTAGGAATTGATCCAAGCTTATTAAGAGAAACACGTTAAGAGACAAGGTACGGCGGATGGACGCCACCTTTGACCGATCGACACTTTCTCATTCCCGGACGACGCCGTGAAACGCCGAAATCTGTCTCTTGCTCTTGTGCTTGCGCTGGCATCACCGGCCGCAGCACAGACCAGCGCTATTTGCAACGACTTGCGCGGTCGCCTTGCCGACCTGCCACGATCGATCGGTAGCAATAATGGGCCGGAAGCGCGCCAATATGCAAATGCCATGGCCGAGCAGAACCTCGAGCTGCGCAAGGTCCGCAACGATCTGCGCAATAACGGATGCACTTCCGGCAGCATGGTCGTGATTGGCAGTGACAACGCCGATTTTTGCGCCGAACTCTCTGACGCCGAAGCCCGGATGATCGACAATATCCGTTATCTCCAGGAGCGCCGCGACGAGCTGCGCAACCAGGGTGACGGCACTGACGACTCGCGCCGAGAATTGACGGCGGCACTCGAACGCAACGGCTGCAACAGCGACAATTTCTATGCCCCGACCGAGCGTAGCGCAGACGACCCCGCCCCGAGTGTCGAGGAACAGGCGATGCGCACCGATACCTTCATTCCGCTCGGCGGCGGTGAAGAGACCGATCTGCGTTACGGCCTGCCGAGGGCCGAAATGTTTTCACCGATCAGCACCATCTGCGTGCGCAGCTGCGACGGTGGCTTCTTCCCGATCAGCTCAAATACCACTTCGGTGGATTTCGGCCGCGATGCCCAGACCTGCGCCAAGATGTGCCCCGGCATTGAAACCGAGCTCTTCTATCGCGACGTGACCAGCACCGACTCCTCGAACATGATCTCGGTCGCAACGGGCGCGCCCTATAGCGCCATGAAGAACGCTTTTGTCTACAAGAACCGCGCGCCTGGCGAGAAAAATTCCTGCGCCTGCAATCTCACCGCCTATTACGAGGAGATGCGCGGCAAGCAGGCCCTGAGCGAACCGCCGCAGCAGGGCTCGATCACGACGGTCCGCACTAAACCGCCGACGAAAGATACTGCGGCAGCATCAGCCCCGCCGCAGCCATCCGTTGCCGAACGTCCCTACGACCCCACGCAGAACAAGGTTCGTCAGGTCGGCCCGCAATTCCTTGCCGGCGACCAGGGCTCGATCGACCTTGCCAATCCGGCGACGCCGGGCCCGCAACCACAGCAGCAGTAATTGCTACGGGTCGTTGCGTCCCCATCCGTCGTGGAAAACGAGTTCCTCGAGCGGCAGCCGCTGCCGCCAACCTTTGACCGAAAGTTCCGGTTCGTCATAAAGACGGTCGACAAAGCCGGCGCAGAGCCAGGCGACCACCTCGATATGCTCCGGTATGCCGAGAATTGTTTTCAGGTCGCCTTCATGAAAGATGCTGACCCAGCCGATGCCGACCCCTTCGGCGCGGGCCGCGAGCCAGAGATTCTGAATGGCGCAAACGGTCGAATAGGAATCCATCCTCGGATTGTGCGTCCGTCCCAGCACCACGCTGCCGCCGCGGGTGGGATCGCAGGTTACGCATATGCCGAGCGGCGCCTCCACGATGCCTTCGAGCTTGAGGGATCGATAGGCCTGCCGCCGCTCGCCTTCGAACATCGAAGCTGCCTCTTCGTTGGCCACGGCAAAGGCGTTGCGCACGCGGGCGCGGACGGTTGCACTTTTAACGAGAATGAAATTCCATGGCTGCATGAAGCCGACCGACGGCGCATGATGGGCGGCGGTCAGGAGCCGCGCCACGACATCGTCGGGCAAGGGATCGGGCAGGAACTGGCTGCGCACGTCACGCCGCGTCATGATTGCGTGATAGACGGCTTCACGTTCGGCCATGGAAAAACCGGATGCCGCCGAAAGGGCATCCGCATAAGAGGGTCGCATCGTCAAATCCCCAACAACGCAACCGCCCGCCGTCCGCGCGGGTTGGGTCTATCTCGCCAGGCCGGTCTTCTGACTCGGCTTCATCCATCTGCCGCAGCCTTCCCGGCAAAGCCAGTGGCGTGATGAAGCGGCAGACGTCGGCCTTACAGCGTTGGGCACGTTCCGGCCTTGCACCGGATTCCCGATTCTCCCGCCTGGACGGCGGGCACCTGACGGCGCATCTATTTCAGGAAATCGGAACGGAGGCAAGCGTCGGCACGTCAGCCTTAAAGAGGCGAACCCGTGATTTCGCCTCGCAAATTTTGCGTGACAATGAGCGGCCGCGACGCTACATACGCGGAATGTCGACGACTTCAGCCTACGCCTCCTCGCGATTTTATTCGTACCGCTGCTTCCAGCGGATGCGGGTCTGTGCGTAACTGAATTCAACGCGACGACAACCCGAACAGCCGCTAGTCTACCTGGCGGCTTTTCTGTTCCGCACGGTATGACCAAACAGGAGCCATGCCGTGCCCGACACCATCGATGATCTGCGTATTCTCGAGATCACCCCGCTGACCAGACCCGCCGATGTCATCGCGGAAATCCCCCGAACCGCCGCCGTCAGCGAGACGGTGACCAGCAACCGCCACGCGATCCATAAGATTCTCGAGGGTGAAGACGACCGCCTGATCGTCGTCATCGGCCCCTGCTCCATCCACGATCCGGTTGCTGCACGCGAGTATGCCGCGCGGCTGGCCGAGCAGCGACAGCGCTTCTCCAGTGATCTGGAAATCGTCATGCGCGTCTATTTCGAAAAGCCGCGCACCACAGTCGGCTGGAAGGGCTTGATGAACGACCCGCATCTCGACGGCAGCTACCGTATCGAGGAAGGGCTGAGAATTGCCAGAAGGCTGCTGCTCGACATCAACGCGATGGGCCTTCCCGCCGGGGTCGAATTCCTCGAGACGATCACACCGCAATACATTGCCGACCTCGTCAGCTGGGGTGCGATCGGCGCGCGCACGACCGAGAGCCAAATCCATCGCCAGCTCGCCTCCGGCCTCTCCTGCCCGATCGGCTTCAAGAACGGCACCGACGGCGGCGCACGCGTCGCGCTCGACGCGATCCTGGCCGCTTCACAGCCGCATCACTTCCCGGCCGTCACCAAGGCCGGACAGGCGGCAATCGCCTCGACGAAGGGGAATGAGGACTGCCACATCATCCTGCGCGGCGGCAAGCGGCCGAATTATGAGGCGGCCGATGTCGGAGCCGTCACAGCGGAATGCCTGAAACTCGGGGTCGCCCCGCGCATCATCATCGACGCCAGCCATGCCAACAGCAGCAAGGATCCGATGAACCAGCCGGGGGTGGTCAAGGACGTCGCCGGACAGATCGCCACGGGCAAGCATCACATCAAGGGCATGATGATCGAAAGCAACCTCGTCGCCGGTCGCCAGGATCTCATCCCCGGCAAGCCGCTGGTCTACGGCCAGTCCATCACCGATGGCTGCATCGGCTGGGATATATCGGTGGAAGTACTTGAGGATCTCGCCAAGGCTGTCCGCGACCGCCGCAAGGCCGCCGTTGCCGCTTAGGCGGCCGCATTCAACGCGGCGGGCAGACCCGCCGCCCATTCAAAAATGGCTTGTGGAGTCGGCGGCATCGATGCAATCGTACGCCGTATGACTGAATATTTTAAGGACAAGAAACTTGATTGCCGCACCTGCTCGCTTGCTTTTAGCCTGTTGTATCGCGTCAACCATGGGATTCAGTGCCGAGCGCGCCAAGGCTGACACAGCTGATAGCCCAAGCGTTTTTAAATTAGGTAGCTCGCTAGATGAGGCCAGGCGCATCTCAAGCGAGCGGGGTTGGAACGTAAGGGTGCTTTCACCTGAGCTGCCCGGTCAATGGTATGTTGATGGCGCAGAAGTTAGTCTTGTCGTTTGCGATAACAACCAAATCGTCGCGGTGACGAAAACACGAGATGGAGGCGTTGATGAGTTCGCCTCGATCGTGTTCTATTCGTTCACATCCAAGTATGGTCGACCGGAGACAACCGTAGTGGCATTTCAGTCGGGACCGACCACAGTTTCAAGTATCGATTCAAAATTTCCCCCTTCCGGGGGTGAGTCTGTTTCGGTGCAACTACAAAGCATCGGAGGGCACTCAAGAGTTACTGTGCACCGCGCTTCTGAAACATTGTGTCCGGCGGAAACAGCCCCCGCTAATCAGTGACTGCATCCCGCCATCATGAACTGGCGGTGCGCCCTCTCAAGATTTCGCCGGAAAATACCGTACATAGGCGAATTCCTCGCCATCAGGAGACCAGCAGGGCACGTTGATCGTGCCCTGCCCGCCGAACAGCTCGAACAGCGTCTTCAGATTGCCGCCGTCCATGTCCATCAGCCGCAGCCGCACGTCGAGATCGCGCGGATGGTCGAAGACCGAAGGATCGTAGGACAGGATCAGCACCTTGTCGTTTTTGGGCGATGGATGGGGAAACCAGTTGCCCTGATTGTCCGACGTCACCTGCTCGAGGCCCGTACCGTCGGGGTGGATACGCCAGATCTGCATCAACCCGGTGCGACTGGAATTGAAGTAGATCCATTGTCCGTCGGCGGAATAGTCCGGTCCGTCATTGCGGCCCTCGCCATGGGTCAGCCGAGTCTCGGCGCCGCCATCAACGGAAATGGTATAGATGTCAAAGAGATCGTCGCGAATGCCGCAATAGGCCAGCTGCCGCCCGTCCGGCGACCAACCATGCCAATAGGACGGCTGGTTTTGCGTGACGAGCCGCGGCGTGCCGCCTGCGATCGGCAGGATATAGATCGCCGACTTGCCGAATTCGGTCTTGTCAGAGATAACGATCTTGGTGCCATCAGGTGAAATGCCGTGATCATTGTTGCAATTGACGGCAAAGCTCGTATCGACCTTGACCACCTCGCCGCCATCGAGCGGCAGCCGGAAGAGCAGCCCGTCACCGTTGAGCAGCAGGTAGGAACCATCAGGCGAGAAGTTCGGCGCCTCCACCAGCCTGTCCGTCTGCCAAACCTCGCGAGCCCTGCCCGTTCCGACATTGTAGATCTCGACCGAGCTGCGCATATTGCCTCCCTGATATCTCGATTGCGTCAGCGATCTCGATTTCGTCAGCGATCCCGGAATCTGTTGGTGATCGGGTAGCGTCGGTCGCGGCCGAAGTTCTTCTTCGTGATCTTAACGCCCGGCGCCGATTGCCGGCGCTTGTATTCGGCGAGATAGAGCAGGTGCTCGACTCGATGAACGGTCGCCACGTCATGGCCGCGCGCGACGATCTCCTCGACCGCCATTTCCTTCTCCACCAAGCACTCGAGAATATCGTCGAGGACGGGATAGGGCGGCAGCGAATCCTGGTCCTTCTGGTCCGGACGAAGCTCGGCCGATGGCGCCTTGTCGATGATATTCTGCGGGATCACCTCGCCCGACGGCCCGAGCGCAGTCGGCGGCACATTCTCGTTGCGCCAGCGCGCCAGCGCATAGACCTGCATCTTGTAAAGATCCTTGATGGGATTGAAGCCGCCATTCATGTCGCCATAGAGCGTGGCGTAACCAACCGACATTTCCGACTTGTTGCCCGTCGTCACCACCATCGCGCCGAATTTATTGGAAATCGCCATCAGGATGACGCCGCGCGCGCGGCTCTGCAAATTCTCCTCGGTGATTCCGCTCTCCGTTCCCTCGAAGAGGTTGGACAGCGCGCTGCTGAAGCCGGTTACTGGCTGCTCGATCGGTACGATGTCATAGCGGCAGCCGAGCGCCTTGGCACAGTCGGCTGCATCCTTCAGTGAATCTTCCGAGGTGTAACGATAGGGCAGCATCACCGTTCGCACCCGCTCCTCTCCGAGAGCATCGACCGCGATCGCTGTGCAGATCGCCGAATCGATGCCGCCGGAAAGGCCGAGAACGACGGTTTTGAAACCATTTTTGTTGACGTAGTCGCGGAAGCCGAGCAGGCAGGCACGATAATCGGCCTCCTCGCCCTCGGGAATACGCGCCATCGGTCCTTCGGCGCAGCGCCAGCCGGCTTCCCCACGTTTCCACGTCGTCACAGCAAGTGCCGTCTCGAACTGGCTCATCTGGAAGGCGAGCGATTTGTCGGCATTGAAGGCGAAGCTCGCCCCGTCGAACACGAGCTCGTCCTGCCCTCCGAGCTGGGCGGCATAGATCAGCGGCAGGCCGGTCTCGATCACCTGCTTCAGTACCACCTGGTGACGGATATCGACCTTGCCGCGATAATAGGGAGACCCGTTCGGGGACAGCAGGATCTCCGCCCCGCTTTCGGCCAGCGTCTCGCAAACGCCGAGATCACCCCAGATATCTTCGCAGATCGGAATGCCGAGCCTGATACCACGAAAATTCACCGGCCCCGGCATGGCCCCCTGCACGAAGACCCGCTTCTCGTCGAACTCGCCGTAATTCGGCAAGTCGACCTTGTCGCGCACAGCAATTACCTTGCCGCCGTCGAGTACGGCGACGGAATTATAGCGTCCGGTCTGGTCCTGCCGGGGAAAACCGATGATGACGCCCGGCCCGCCATCGGCGGTGTCGGCCGCAAGGCTTTCCACCGCCTTCCAGCAGGCACGGATGAAGGCCGGCTTCAGCACCAGATCTTCCGGCGGGTAGCCGGAGATGAAAAGCTCGGTCAACACGAGCAGATGCGCGCCCTCTCGGCCCGCATCAGCGCGTGCTTCACGTGCCTTGGCAAGATTGCCGGCGACATCGCCGACCGTCGGATTGAGCTGGCCGATAGCGATGCGGAAGATATCGGAGAGAGCGTTTTCCTGTGTCATGTCATTTGTTTAGCCTGCGGCTCCCGTTACCGCAACACGTTCGCGGCCAAAGCGTTGCATCCGGCTCACGAATTTTTTGTGAACAGGCCTGCTGGAGGCTTACGGCACCGATGCATTGCAATTTACCGGCGGAGCGGAATACTGGCGCACGAACGCGGCAGCATCCATAACGGTCATTGGAAACAGGCCATGAATAACTTTTCGAACTTCGTGCACCATCATTTCGACAAACCGGCCGACGAACTCGGCGACACGGAAAAGCGCGTGCTGGCGAAAGCGCACGAGCGCAAGATCATCTCGACCGACGTCAACGCCGCCTTTTCTGCCGAGGCCTCTTTTGGAGAACGTATCGCCGACAGCATCGCCCGTGTCGGCGGCTCATGGTCGTTCATCCTCGGCTTCCTGGCCTTCCTCGTGGTCTGGACGGCGATCAACACCATCGTTTTGGCGAGTGGCGCTTTCGATCCCTACCCCTTCGTCTTCCTGAACCTGATCCTGTCGATGCTCGCCGCCATCCAGGCGCCGATCATCATGATGTCGCAGAATCGTCAGGCCGAGCGCGACCGCTTCGAGGCGGCCAAGGACTACGAAGTCAATCTCAAGGCCGAACTCGAAGTGCTCTCCTTGCACCAGAAGATCGATATGCGCGTCCTGACGGAGCTGACGGCGCTGCGCGAAGACGTCGCTCGTCTCAGCGCCGCGCTCGCAGCCAAGACCTGATGCGGGGCATCCTCAAATCAACGGGGTGGATACCTGTCATATTGCGGCAGGCCATCCGTTATCTCGTAGAAATCACCCTTGTCGGCGCAATAAATGTGATGGCTGAAGGCAAGGCCACTCGGTTCATCGAAGGCTCCGGCCAGGACCGAAACTTCCAGCGATTCATCCCCCTGCCAAAACAGCGCGGAGCCGCAATTGCCGCAGAAGCCGCGTTGCGCCTCGCCGCTCGACCGATACCACCGGACTGCGCCGGGATCTTCCACCGAAAGCGCCGCGCGCGGCACGTTGACCGCAGCATAATAAAGTCCCGTCTGGCGGCGGCATTGCGAACAGTGGCAACCGACAACAGGCCCGGGCTTTGCCCGAATTGAAAATCGCACGGCGCCGCAAAGACAGCCGCCTAGATGTTGTTCGCTCATGATAGCTCTCTCCTCGCTCCTGGAGAAACTTGCGGCCACGAGACCTCGTCGTCAAATCCATTCCCCTGAATAAGCGATCAGAAATCTTGAAGCGTTCACGATTGGCCGGCGGTCGCCGGATGTTGCCCGTTGACCACTCCCGCCGATCTCCTCTCGTCACCGCGTTGAACCGGACGCTGATCTCGATGATACTAATGGCTCAATTTATTCAACCGCCGGGAGACTGACATGAGAGCGACCCTGTCCAGACAGAAAGGAAACATCGCCCACAAGGACATTCTGCTTCATGCACACGCAATTCTCTCGCGCGAGGAAAAGCTCGCGACGCCATAACCCCTTCCTGAACTTCTTCCGCGACGATTCGAACGCCGCTGAACGCGAGCGGCGCTGGTCGCGTATGCGAAAGTTCATCTCCTATTACCGCCCGCATCTGCCTTTGCTGCTGGCGGATCTGCTTTGCGCCATCCTCGTGGCCGCCACCGCCGTGGCGTTGCCCCTCTGTGCCAACATCGTCACAAGCCGGCTTCTGGCTCTGCCGGATGCCCCCGACGCCTTCGCTCAGATCCTTGCCATGGGCGGTGTGATGCTGGCCGTTCTCGCGGTCCAGATAGCGGCGATTTTCTTCGTCGATTATCGCGGCCATGTCATGGGGGCCCGCATCGAGGCGACGGTGCGGCAGGAACTCTTCGAGCATTACCAGAAGCTGTCCTTCAGCTTCTACGATGGCCAACGCACCGGGCAGCTGATGAGCCGCATCACCAACGATTCCCTCTGGCTGGGCGAGCTCTTTCACCACGGCCCCGAGGATCTCTCCATTGCCGTCCTGAAATATGGCGGCGCCATGCTGGTCTTGTTCTTCATCGACCCGCTGCTGGCAACCCTCATCCTGCTGCTCACTCCGGTGGCGGTGGCCTATGCACTCTATTTCAACCGGCGCATGAACCATGCGCTCGAAGCCAGCAAGCGCCAGGTCGCCGCCGTTAACGAGCGTGTCGAGGATGCGCTTGCCGGCATCCGTGTCGTCCAGTCTTTCGCCAACGAAGCATTGGAACGGCAGCGCTTCGCCGCACAAAACCAGCGTTTCCTGCAAAGCCGCGCCGACGGCTACCGCAGCGAGGCCTGGTTTTCGGTAGGCACCGAAACCTTTGCCCAGCTCGTCACCATATTGGTGATCATCGCAGGAGGCCTGCGCATCCTGACTGCGGACCTTACCGTCCCGGATATGCTGACCTTCCTGCTCTGCGTCGGCGTGCTGGTCGATCCCGTGCAGCGGCTCGCGAATTTCGTGCGCCTCTGGCAGGAGGGTTATACCGGCTTCACGAGGGCCATGGAGATCCTGGAAATCGATCCCGATATCACCGATCGACCGGACGCCCGCCCGATGCCGGCGCCAAAAGGCGAGATCAGTTTTTCCGCCGTCGCCTTCGGCTACCAAGCCAATGGTCCCAGGGTGCTGGAGCGGCTTTCCCTCACCATCGCCCCCGGAGAGTTTGTCGCGCTGGTCGGCCCTTCTGGAGTGGGCAAGAGCACGCTTTGCGCGCTGATACCGCGCTTCTACGATGTCGAAGCTGGGGCGATCCGTATCGACGGAACCGATATCCGCGACGTCACGCTGGCTTCGCTGCGACGCCATGTCGGGGTGGTGCAGCAGGACGTCTATCTCTTTGCCGGCACCGTTGCGGAAAACCTGCGTTACGGCAAGCTGGACGCGACCGATGGCGAGCTCGAAGCGGCCGCCCGCGCCGCCAATGCGCACGACTTCATCATGGCTCTGCCGAACGGCTATGACACCGATATCGGCCAGCGCGGCGTCAAGCTTTCGGGCGGCCAGCGCCAGCGCATCACCATCGCCCGCGCCTTCCTCAAAGATCCGGAAATCCTGATCTTCGACGAGGCGACCAGCGCGCTCGACAACGAGAGCGAACGGGCGGTGCAGCAGGCGTTGCTGAGCTTGGCGAACGGCCGGACCACCCTGGTCATCGCCCACCGCCTCTCGACCGTCCGCCACGCCGACCGCATCCTGGTCCTGACGGGCGATGGCATTGTCGAACAGGGCACGCATGATGATCTGATGGCGCGAGGCGGCGTCTACGCCAACCTGCACAGCGTTCAGGCCAGCATCTGAAGCCAATAAAAAGCCCGGTCGAGCCGGGCTTTTCATCATCTGTTTCGGGCTATCCTCAGCCGTTGACGACCATGCGCTTCTCGTCGCGGCCGCCCTTCATTCGTTCGGCAAGCAGGAAGGCGAGTTCGAGCGCCTGGTCGGAATTGAGGCGCGGGTCGCAATGGGTGTGGTAGCGGTCCTGCAGATCGTCGGCTGTGACGGCGCGGGCGCCGCCGGTGCATTCCGTCACGTCCTTGCCGGTCATCTCGACATGGATACCGCCGGGATGTGTGCCTTCGGCGCGGTGAATCTGGAAGAAGCTTTCGACTTCCGACAGGATTCGCTCGAAGGGACGGGTCTTGTAGTTGTTGAGCGTGATCGTGTTGCCGTGCATCGGGTCGCAGGACCAGACGGCCTTGCGGCCTTCGCGCTCGACGGCACGAATGAGACGCGGCAGGTTTTCGGCGACCTTTTCATGGCCGAAGCGGCAGATCAGCGTCAGACGGCCCGCTTCGTTAGCGGGATTCAGAATGTCGATCAGCTGCAGCAGATCATCGGCCTGCAGCGACGGGCCGCATTTCAGGCCGATCGGGTTCTTGATGCCGCGGCAATATTCAATATGCGCATGATCTGCCTGGCGCGTGCGGTCGCCGATCCAGATCATGTGACCTGACGTGGCATACCAGTCGCCGGAGGTGGAATCGACGCGGGTCAGCGCTTCCTCGTAGCCGAGCAGCAGCGCCTCGTGGCTGGTGAAGAAATCGGTCTCGCGCAGGCTCGGGTGGTTTTCCGAGGTGATGCCGATCGCTTTCATGAAATCCATGGTTTCGCTGATGCGGTCGGCAAGCTTGCGGTAGCGCTCGCCCTGCGGGCTGTCCTTGACGAAGCCGAGCATCCACTGATGCACGTTTTCGAGGTTGGCGTAACCGCCCATCGCAAAGGCGCGCAGGAGGTTCAGCGTCGCGGCCGACTGGCGATAGGCCATGGCTTGGCGTTCCGGGTTCGGAATGCGCGACTCCTCGGTGAATTCGATGCCGTTGATGATGTCGCCGCGATAGGCGGGCAGCGTCACGTCGCCCTGCTTCTCGACATTCGACGAGCGCGGCTTGGCGAACTGGCCGGCGATGCGGCCGACCTTGACGACCGGCAGCTGCGCGCCGAAGGTCAGCACGACGGCCATCTGCAGGAAAGCGCGGAAGAAGTCGCGGATGTTGTCGGCGCCGTGTTCGGCGAAGCTCTCGGCGCAGTCGCCGCCCTGCAGCAGAAAACCGTTGCCCTCAGCGACATTGGCGAGATGCTTCTTCAGGCGGCGCGCTTCGCCTGCGAAGACGAGCGGCGGATAGCTGGCGAGAGTGGCCTCTGTTGCCGCCAAAGCGGCTGCATCGGGATATTCGGGAACCTGCAGGATCGGTTTCTGCCGCCAGCTGCTCGGGGTCCAGTTCTCTGCCATTTTACCAACCTCACTCACATCCATTCCTCGGATGCCCTGTCTTAATATCCGGCGGCTTATAGACCTTTAGATCAAGCTTGCAAAGGCCAATCGCCGGAAGCTTTAAACCAGCATATACCATGTCGATTTCCCCATATTTCAGACTTTGCATGTAGAAGCTGAAGGAGTTTCAATTCGGGGACATGTCATGGCGATCTTTCCGCCCGGCTTCATATTGGACCGCTCGGGCAATTTCGGCATCATGACGGCATTGCTGATGGTGCCGCTCGTGGGTGCGGCCGGCATGGCGGTCGATGTGGCCCACGCACTGAGCCTGAGAACGCAGCTCTACGCCGCCGCCGATGCTGCGGCCGTCGGTTCGATCGCCGAAAAATCGGGCGCGGTCGCCGCCGCAATGACAATGAACGGCAACGGCACGGTCTCGCTCGGCAACACCGACGCCCGCAACATCTTCATGTCGCAGACGTCGGGTGAACTGACCGACATTCATATCGATCTCGGCATCGACGTCACCAAGTCCGCCAATAAGCTGAACTCGCAAGTTTCCTTCACCGCGACCGTGCCGACTACCTTCATGCGCATTTTTGGCCGGGATTCGATCACCATCTCCGGCACGGCGACAGCTGAATACCAGACTGCCGCCTTCATGGATTTCTACATCCTGCTCGACAACACGCCTTCCATGGGCGTCGGCGCGACCGCAACCGACGTTTCGAAGCTGCAAGCCAAGACCGGCTGCGCTTTCGCCTGTCACCAGATGGACCAGAGCACCAACAACTACACCATAGCCAAGAGCCTCGGCGTCACCATGCGCATCGACGTGGTTCGCCAGGCTACCCAGGCGCTGACCGATACGGCCAAGGCCGAGCGCGTCAGCAGCGATCAGTTTCGGATGGGTGTCTACACTTTCGGCACCAAGGCCGAGGACGCGAAGCTGACGACGATTTCCGGCCTCACCTCCGACCTGACAAAAGTCAAGAATTATACCGACGCGGTCGACCTGATGACAATTCCTTACCAGAATTACAACAGTGACCAGCTCACGAGCTTCGACAGCGCGATGACGCAGATCAACACTATCATCGACCCCGCGGGCGACGGAACCTCGAATATCAGCCCTGAAAAAATCCTGTTTTTCGTCGCCGACGGCGTCGGCGACAGCTACAAGCCCTCGACATGTACCAAGAAGACGACCGGCGGTCGCTGCCAGGAGCCGATCGACACGTCTTTCTGCAAGCCGCTGAAGGACCGAGGCGTCAAGATCGCCGTGCTCTATACCACTTACCTGCCGCTGCCCAGCAACAACTGGTACAACACCTGGATCAAGCCCTTCCAGAGCGAGATACCGACGAAAATGCAGGCCTGCGCCTCGCCCGGCCTTTATTTCGAAGTCACGCCGACCGACGGCATCGCCGACGCGATGAAGGCGCTTTTCCTCAAAGTCATCCGCGCGCCGCGCATCACCAGTTAACAGGGCTCAGAGGCGCTGCCCATCACGGATGCGGTAGCTCGGCGCATACATGGTGACGAGCTCTTCGGCCGCGGTCGGGTGCAGCGCCATCGTCCGGTCGAAATCGTCCTTGGTGCAGCCGGCCTTGAGCGTGACGCCGAGCAGCTGCGCCATCTCACCGGCATCGTGCCCGAGGATATGAGCCCCCACCACCTTGCGGCTCGCCGCATCGACGATCAGCTTCATGATCATCCGCTCGGACCGGCCCGAAAGCGTCGCCTTCAGCGGCCGGAACTGGGCCCGGTAGACTTCGAGCTCGCCATAACGCTTGCCCGCCTCCTCTTCCGACAGGCCGACGGTGCCGATCTCGGGCTGTGAGAAGACGGCGGTGGGGATCAGGTCATGGTCCGGCCGGGTCGGATTGTTCTTGTACTCGGTCTCGATGAAGCACATCGCCTCGTGAATCGCCACCGGCGTCAGCTGTACCCGATTGGTGACATCACCGAGAGCATAGATATTTTCTACGTTTGTACGGGAATAATCATCGACTATGATGGCGCCGCGCTCGTCGATGGCGACGCCGGCTGCCTCGAGGCCAAGGCCTTCCGCATTCGGATCGCGCCCGAGCGCAAGCATCACGACATCGGCCTGCAGCGTGCCGCTGTTCAGCGTCTCCAGCACCAGCCCATCGTCGGTCTTCGAAACCTGCTGCAGCGTGTCATGACAGAGGATGCGGATGCCCTTGGCGACCATCGCCTCGTGCAGCCCCCGCCTTAGATCCTCGTCGAAGCGGGACAGGATCTCGGCGCCGCGATAGATCAGTGTCGTCGCCACGCCGAGGCCATGGAAGATATTGGCGAATTCCACGGCGATGTAACCGCCGCCTGCGATCACGATCGATTTCGGCAGTTCCTCGAGATGAAATGCGTCGTTGGAAGAAATGCAAAGCTCGTGTCCGGGAAGCGCGACATGCGGGTTCGGGCGTCCGCCGGTGGCGATTACGATCGTCTTAGCCGTCACCGTCTGCCCTGTTTTCACGAGCCGCACCGTATGGGAATCGACGAGTTCAGCGCGCGTTTCCAGAATCTCGGCATTGGCGCCGGCGAGCCCTTTCTTGTAGAGGCCTTCCAGCCGCGCGATCTCCGCATCCTTGGCGGCCACCAGCTTCTTCCAGTCGAAGCTGCTTCGGCCGACCGTCCAGCCGAAACCCGCCGCATCCTCGAAGTGCTCGTGGAATTGCGAAGCATAGACGAAGAGCTTCTTCGGCACGCAGCCGCGGATGACGCATGTCCCGCCATAGCGATATTCCTCGGCAATCGCCACCTTCTTGCCGAGCGAGGCGGCGACGCGCGCAGCGCGCACGCCTCCGGAACCACCGCCGATGACGAAAAGGTCGTAATCATAGGAAGACATGAGAAGCTCCGGAAGGGAATCGCTGGAAGGACGTTGCTGATATAGGGGTGATCATCATAAAAACAAAAGCCCCGCTGCTGCGTCTTACCGTACTCCATGGCCGAATCTTGATCGGAAGGTGCCCCGGTCACCGTTTACGGTTGACCGCGTCGGCAGAGGCTGGCAGGCAATGCACGAGACTGAAAGGATGCCGGAGCAAAAGATGGATCAAACTCTCTTCGCCAACCTGTGCAGGGCCGGCAAGTTCAAGGAAGCGCTCAACCTCGCCATCCAGGGCCACGAGGGCGAAAAATTCACGCCAAGCCGCTTTGCCATGGACAAGAAAACAGGGCTGCCGATCTTCTACCGCGGCAACAAGCGCGTAGAGCCGGATGAGACCGGCGTATGGCAGCTGGCCAAGAGTTCGAAGGATTGGGGCTGATCGCCCGTGGCGTATTTTCTCTCTCGAGGATTTGACGCTCTCAGCCGGTAATGCGGAAATCCCTCGGCATATTCTCGAGCTGAGCCGCTTCCGTCTCGACGCTTGAGACCGATGCCCCTGCAGGTCCGCGCCTCAAACGCTCGATCATCGTCGAAATCGCATTATCCGCTCCAGCGATCAAGACGGAGACAGATCCGTCCGCTTCGTTGCGCACCCAACCCGTTACGCCGAGCCGCAGCGCCTCATCGCGAGTCCACATGCGAAAACCGACACCTTGGACCCTGCCTGATATCCGCACTTGCACCGCCTCGTGATGATCGGACATGTAGCCTCACCAAAACCTCGCCGTTATTGCCGTATCCATCATAACAAAAAAGCCCGGACGATGCCGGGCTTTTGCAAATCTGCGGAGGCAGCCCTTACTTCTGGGCAGCCGGGGCCGGCGCCGGAGCGGGTGCAGGGGCCACTGGGCTCTCGGTTGCCGGCGGTGGCGCCTTGATGACCTTGGACAGCTCGGCATTGCTCTGCTTTTCCAGGTCTCGCGAAATGCCCTGCGCCCAGATGTCGGCAGCCTTGGCCGTTTCGCGGGAGGCGACTGGACCATCGCGCAGCAGCTTCTTGCCGACGTCGGAATTATAGAAATCCGCAATCGCCTTCAGCTCGTCGACCGTGAAGGCCTTGGCATAAGTGAGCGCCGCCTCCTTTTCCAGATCACCGCGGCGCGGCGCCAGCTTCAGCGCCTGCGCGTCGACGGTCGATGAAATGATGTCCTGATAGTTCGGCGAATCCTGGATCAGGCCGGCCTTCAGGCGCTCGGCGAGGCCGGGCAGGATATTGTCGAACTGGGCGGTGGCGCCGATCGCGTCAATCGCCGCGCGCGCAGCCTTCAGCTGCTCTTCGGAAACTTCCTGCGCCTTGACGGCGGAGCCGAAGGCAAGCCCGGAAAGAACGATGGTCGCAGCGGCAAGACGGCCAAGACCTGCAATGTTCATCATAAGTGTATGCTCCTGTTATCTGTTTGCCTGCAGCGTGCGCGCACCCGCAGGACCGGCGATGATCGCAAGTGCCGCCATATTGATAAAGAGCCCGTGTTCGACGACGCCGGGTATGGAATTCAGCTCGCTCGAAAGCGCCTCTGCATCAGGAATGCGGCCAAAAGATGCATCGATGATGTAATGGCCGCCATCCGTGGTAAACTCTCCGTCACCGGACTGGCGCAGGTTGAGCTCGCCGGAAAGCCCGAGCCGAGCGGCGACCTTTTCAATGGCGATCCGCGTCGAGACGAGACCGAACGGATTGATCTCGATCGGCAGCGCGAAGGCGCCGAGTGTCTCGACCAGCTTGCTCTCGTCGGCAATGACGATCATCATCTGCGAAGCGGCGGCGACGATCTTTTCGCGCAGCAGCGCGCCGCCGCCGCCCTTGATCAGCCTGAGCGCCGGATCGACCTCGTCGGCACCGTCAACCGTCAGATCGAGCGCCGGCAGCTCGTCGAGCGACTTCAGCGGCACACCGAGCTCGACACAGAGCCGCGCCGTCCGTTCGGACGTCGGAACACCTTCGACCTGGAAGCCGCCTGCGACCTTCTCCGCCAGCAGACGGACGAATTCTTCCGCTGTACTCCCAGTTCCGATGCCGAGTCGCATCCCGCTTTCGACATGGGCGAGCGCGGCCTCGGCGGCCTTGATCTTCATTTCGCGCGCATCCATGCGCCGCCAGCTCCGAATTATTGCGTTGGGTGTGCTGTTTACACGGCTCGCCTGGCAAACGAAAGTCAAAATCATCACGGAAAATGAAAAGCCGAAACAAACGCCTGCGGCTTACCGCTAATCCTCAGGCCGTTGCTTTCGTCCCCGCGATCGCCTACCGATATCATCATTCCTGGGAATGACGCGTCGTCCATCGAAGCCGCTCGCAAGACGCCCATCGCTCAAAGAGGCAAACCCCTTGACCCCTGCCCCCGCCCCGCTCGTCGTCTTCGATCTCGACGGCACCCTTCTCGACACCCATGCCGATCTCGTCGAAAGCCTGAACCATACGATCGCAGCCCTCGGCCTCGAACCGGTCAGTTATGACGACCTCACTCACCTCGTCGGCCAGGGAGCGCGGGTGATGATCGAGCGCGCCTGCCGGCTGCGCGGCCATTCGCTCGCGGAAGACGGCCTGCCGCTGCTGGTGGAACGCTTCGTCGCCCATTATGCCGGCAATATGCCCGGCCATACGGAACCCTATCCCGGTTTGGTCGCCGCGATGAACCGCCTGAAATCCGCTGACTACCGCCTCGCCGTCTGCACCAACAAGATGGAGAGCCTCGCGCTCGGTCTGCTCGGCAAGCTCGACCTCGCCCACTATTTCGAAGCAGTCATCGGCGGCGACACCTTCCAATACCGCAAGCCCGACGCCCGTCACCTCACCGGCACCATCGAGCGCGCCGGCGGCAATATTTCCCGAACCGTGATGATCGGCGACAGCATCAACGATATCGCCGTGGCCAGAAACGCCGCCGTGCCGTCGATTGCCGTGCCCTTCGGCTACTCGGATGTACCGGTCTCAAGCCTCGATCCGGATGTCATCATCACCCATTACGATGAGCTGACGCCGGAACTGGTGGAAGGTTTGCTGAAGGGTTCTGCGGCCAAGGTTGCCGTTTAGAGACGAGGCTGGCTTCTGACGGCATTCGGTGAGGCACCCCCTCTGGTCTGCCGACCATCTCCCCCACAAGGGGGGAGATTGGCCAGAGGCCTAACCTTCGCGCATCACTAACGTTGCGCAGCTTGCGCCGCTGATTGTTTGGGGAAACCGGTGCTACCAGCCAATCTCCCTCCTTGTGGGGGAGATGTCCGGCAGGACAGAGGGGGGTACCACACGGCACATCCTATCTGAAACACCACCACCTAAAACAAAATGGGCGGCCCAAAGACCGCCCGTCAAAACCGCCACAAATCAGGCGTCAGATCTGCGCCCCACGCGCCTTGGTCGTGGCGTCGAAAGCCTTGTCGACATAGGCGTCACGGCCGTAAACGTCATCGAAATACTCCACCACGCCGTCCTTGTTCGGCCAGGCGGTGAAATAGGAGACGTAGACCGGGATCTTCTGCGGCACTTTCACCGCATGGTTCTGGCCGCTTGCAATCTGCCTGGCGACATCGTCAACCGTCGTGCCGAGCACGGCGGCCGCCATCGCGCGCGGATTGGCAAGACGGACACAACCGTGGCTGAGCGCCCGCATGTCGCGCTTGAAGAAGCTCTTCGAGGGCGTATCGTGCATGTAGATCGCGTGGCTGTTCGGGAACAGGATCTTGAGTTCGCCGAGGGCGTTATCGCCGCTTGGCGGCTGGCGCACCGAAACATTCGCGGTCGAGCCGTACCAGTCGACGCTGGACGAGGCGACGGCATGGCCATTCACCTCAACCTCATAACCGAGCTGATCGAGGTAGTTGGGGTCCGAGCGCAGCTTCGGCAGCATTTCGTTGATGATGATCGACTGCGGCACGCCCCAGAACGGGTTGAACTCCACCGTCTCGATCTCGTCGTTGAAGAAATAGGTCTGGTTGTTCTTGCCGCCGACCACCACGCGCATAGACAGCTGTTCCTTGCCGTCATTGTGGTAGTAGGCCATGTAGGCCGGCTGGTTGATCATGACGTAACGGGAACCCAGATCTTCCGGCAGCCAGCGGACCTGTTCCATGGCGACGACGAGCTTGTCGATCTTCGAGGCATTGGTGTCGCCGCCGGTCATGGCGCGCACCGTCGCCTGGCCGATAACACCATCCGGCTTCAGGCCGTGCTCTTTCTGGAAGTCCTCGATGAGTGAGACGATATCTGGCGAATAGTCGCTGCCTCCGGCGTAAGCTGCGAACGTCGCCGCATGATCGGTCTTCAGTGTCTCGGACCCGTGCTTCTGCAGCGCCTTGACGATATTGGCGATCTCGGGCGAGCTGTCGCCGGGTCTGAGCAGGCCCTGGAGCGAAATGACGATCTGCTCCTCATTGCTATCGGCAGCGCGAAGCTTGGCAAGCTCCGCCTTCAGCGCCTCGAACTGCGTACTATCGGGCGAACGACTGGCGATGTAGGCGCCGGCATTGGGGCTCATGCGGGCAAGCTTCAGCACCGGCGCCAGATTGACGACCTTGCGCTGGAAATCGTGATAGCCGGAAATCTTGTTCGGATCGATGCGGCCGCGGACCGTGTCCTGCACGAAGGCAAGCACCTTGGCCGAAAGTTCCAGCTCGAACTGCGTCAGCGCCCGGTCGCGCGCAGCAGGATCGGGATTGGCCGGATCGACCGCCGGCGCCTGCACGGCGTAATCGGCAGGGTCGAGACCCACGGAAGCCGCATCGGCCAGGGCCGCCATTGCCGACTGGGCGCGCTCGTTGATCTGGTTGCCGTCGACCCAGACGAGCGGATTGCGGCTGTCGCTGTAATAGGTTTCGAGCGCCTTGGCGACGTCGGCATTGGCACGAACCTTGGCCTGCGCCAGGAAGCGGCGCTGCACCACCGGTTCGGAATCGCTCCCAGGAGAAACCTCAGCAACCGCACCAGTGACGATAGGATCGGCAAACTTGCTGGTATCGACGAACTGCAGGGCTTCGGTCTTATAGGTGTAATAACGCGGACCGCTCACCTTCGGCAGCGGCGCCTCCGGATCAAGCCCGCCAAGCGATCCGCCTTCGCCGCCACGTGGCGCCACACGCCCGGGCGGCATCTGATCCATGAAAATGGTGCTCTGGGTCCGCTGCCTGTCGCCGCGCAGCATATCCATCAGCGTATAGGCATGCGCGGGAGCGGCCATCATTGCCAGGCCGCAGGAAACTGCCAATGCGGATACCGCGCTTTTCAAAACGAACGTCATATATATTCCAGTCCCGATGTCATGCTGTTCTCAGCTCAAATCCCGCGAAACTCAAGCAGCGTAGGGCCTCATTGATCAGAAACCGGCCTTCGCCGCCAGCGCTGGCGGACTCAATTTCATGTGAGAAAAATCCTGCGCGGCGCCGCACAGCAGTTCACACAAAATTATGAAATTATTAGTTAATTTTTTACCGAATTTTCGCCGCCGGACCAGTACGGCAAAAACGCGCCGATGCATAAAATTTCCAACGTGGCCGAAAAAGCACGCCGCTCGGCCGGCGCAAACATGACTGTGAGTATCAATATTTCGGACAGCATCCTGTTTTCTTACCCTGGTTTCCAACCTATAAGACCACATCTTTCGAAGATGCCAGAAAACAGCATGCGAGAGGAAGGCAAGGCTCATGACCGCAACCCGCACCGAAACCGATACTTTTGGCCCCATCGATGTCGCCGCCGACCGATATTGGGGCGCCCAGGCCGAGCGTTCGCTCGGCAATTTCAAGATCGGCTGGGAAAAGCAGCCGCTGTCGATCGTCCGCGCGCTCGGCATCGTGAAACAGGCGGCCGCCCGCGCCAACATGTCGCTCGGCCAGCTCGATTCGGCGCTGGGCAAGGCCATCGTCGACGCCGCCCAGGAAGTGATCGACGGCAAGCTCGACGAGCACTTTCCACTGGTCGTCTGGCAGACCGGTTCCGGCACACAGTCCAACATGAATGCCAACGAGGTGATCTCCAATCGTGCCATAGAAATGCTCGGCGGCGTCATGGGTTCCAAGAAGCCGGTGCATCCGAACGATCACGTCAATATGAGCCAGTCATCGAACGACACCTATCCGACGGCCATGCACATCGCCTGCGCCGAACGGATCGCCCATCACCTGCTGCCGTCGCTGAAGCACCTGCATGCCGCCCTGGATATGAAGGTCACGGAGTTCAGCCACATCATCAAGATCGGCCGCACCCATACTCAGGATGCCACACCACTGACGCTCGGCCAGGAATTCTCCGGCTATGCCGCCCAGGTCGGCTCGGCCATCAAGCGCATCGAAATGACCCTGCCCGGCCTCTGCGAGCTGGCCCAGGGCGGCACCGCCGTCGGCACCGGCCTCAACGCGCCGGTCGGCTTTGCTGAGAAAGTCGCCGAAGAGATTGCAGATATCACCGGCATGCCCTTCGTCAGCGCGCCGAACAAATTCGAGGCGCTTGCCTCGCATGACAGCATGGTCTTTTCGCATGGCGCCATCAATGCGGCGGCTGCCGCCCTCTTCAAGATCGCCAACGATATCCGCCTGCTCGGCTCCGGCCCGCGCGCCGGCCTGGGTGAACTGGCACTGCCGGAAAACGAGCCAGGCTCGTCGATCATGCCCGGCAAGGTCAATCCGACTCAGTGCGAAGCATTGACGCAGGTTTGCATCCATATCTTCGGCAACCACGCCGCGCTGACGTTTGCCGATAGCCAGGGCCATTTCGAACTCAACGTCTACAATCCGATGATGGCCTATAATTTCCTGCAGTCGGTGCAACTGCTTGCCGACGCCGCCGTCTCCTTCACCGACAACTGCGTTGTCGGCATCGAGGCGCGCGAGGACAATATCAAGGCCGGCCTCGAGCGCTCGCTGATGCTGGTCACCGCCCTCGCCCCCAAGATCGGCTACGACGCCGCCGCCAAGATCGCCAAAACGGCGCACAAGAACGGTACGACGCTGAAGGAAGAAGCGCTTGCCAGCCGCCTGGTGACGTCGGAAGAGTATGACGCGATCGTGCGCCCGGAAACGATGATCGGGCCGAAGTAAAAGGGCGCGATACGCAGCCCCTCATCCGCCTGCCGGCACCTTCCCGCTTGCGGGGCTAAGGGAGGTAGCCGCAACCCCTTCGTCCCTCGCCAATCTCTCGCAGGGCACGTCCCCTCGCCCCGTTTTTACGGGGAGAGGGTTAGGGTGACGGGCACACACGGCACACCAGACAAGCCTCAAACCAACAGCGAAAAATTGTCCATCACCACCGAATTGCCCATGAAGTCGAAGCGGATTTCTTCGATGTCTTCGATATCGACCTCGAGATTGGGCCCGGTAACCTCGAGTTCCTGCTGATAGACGATCTGGCCGTCGCTCAAGGCTGTGAGCGTCAGGTGAAAGGGCGACGCCGACAATTCGGCGATCGAAACGCTCTGTAAGGTGAACTCCCCGCCATCGACCATCTTCAGGGTTACGGGCGCAGAACCCGGCGACAGAACGGTATCGCTGAAACCGTCCTCGGTAATGGCGTCGACGCCCGGAATGGTATCATAGACGATGCCGTTCAGAAGCGTCAGGTCGTGGCTGCCGTTCACGGAGAGCGCAAAGCCACGGTAATTGGGAAGAGAGAAATCATCTGCCCTGGATAAGACTCCCATATCATCGAAATCCAGGACCTCGTGGTATTTTTCGTCTTCGTTGACGCCGTCGATCGCCAGGGTCAGCACGCCGAGATCCGTGCCCCCGGAGCCATCGGACATCTTGTAATTCAGCTTTTCGATGAGCTGATCGGACTTACCCAAATTCTTCACCACGTCGAGCGTGTAATCCAGCTCA
This sequence comes from Rhizobium sp. Nf11,1, assembly GCF_050587665.1. Classification (NCBI taxonomy): domain Bacteria; kingdom Pseudomonadati; phylum Pseudomonadota; class Alphaproteobacteria; order Hyphomicrobiales; family Rhizobiaceae; genus Rhizobium; species Rhizobium sp. Nf11,1. The sequence goes on from NZ_JBOBHU010000010.1 coordinate 59,607, forward strand.
TATGTGAAGTGACCGTCAGGTGTCACTTTGAAGGTTCCGTACTTGCCCTCAATGATCGTTTCGTGGTCAGGCCCATGTTTGGCGTCGATGCGGACGCCATTGACGAAGCGAACATACATGGCCGCTCCTTCGGGATCGCTGGCGAGGCGCAGCAGATCGCCCCTGATCCAGTCATGTTCGAAAAAAACGAGAAGGTCGTCGACAGCAGTTGGCTTTGCATTTGTCATTGGAAGCCCCGGCAGGTTAACGCTGCCGGGAATATGAACCGGGCTTGAACTGAAGGCAACCTGAAGTCGGCCGCTTCGCGACAGATCTCGCTTTCGCCTCGCTTATTGCGTGTGCCGGGCAGGTTGCAAAATGTGGCACGATATGGCCCCAGCTCCAGACTCCGCCCCATCCTAATTGCATTTGCTTCGCAGCAGATTTAGACCGGGTCCAATTTTAGCGACGCACGCCCACCAGAAAGGTCACTTGGATGGCTGACGATCTCTTCCCGCTTGGCAAGGATGCCACCCCCTATCGCAAGATCAGCAGCGATTACGTCTCGGTCGACAATTTCAAGGGCCAGGAAATCCTGACGGTTGATTCCGAGGGAATCCGGCTGCTTGCCGAAACCGCCTTTGCCGACATCAACCACCTCCTGCGCCCCGGCCATCTGAAGCAGCTTGCCGCCATCCTCGACGATCCTGAAGCGACCGACAACGATCGTTTCGTTGCCTATGATCTGCTGAAGAACGCCAATATCGCCGCCGGCGGCGTGCTGCCCATGTGCCAGGACACCGGCACGGCGATCATTATGGGCAAGAAGGGCCGCAGGGTCTGGACAGAGGGCGGTGATGCGGCGGCGCTTTCGAGAGGCGTGCTCGACGCTTATGAAAAGAAGAACCTGCGTTATTCGCAGCTCGCGCCGATCAAGATGTTCGAAGAGAAGAACACTAGGAATAACCTGCCGGCGCAGATCGATATCTATGAGGAAGGCACGGACTCCTACGACTTTCTCTTCGTCGCCAAGGGCGGCGGTTCAGCCAACAAGACGTTCCTCTATCAGGGTACGCCTTCGCTTTTGACCCACGACCGGATGATCGACTTCCTCAGGGAGAAGATCCTGACGTTGGGGACGGCAGCCTGTCCTCCCTATCATCTGGCGATCGTCATCGGCGGCACCTCGGCGGAGATGAACCTGAAAACCGTCAAGCTTGCATCGACCCGTTATCTCGACGAACTGCCGACCGAAGGCTCCGAGAGCGGCCATGCCTTCCGCGACACCGAAATGGAAAAGGAAATCCACAAGCTGACACAGCAGATGGGCGTCGGCGCTCAGTTCGGCGGCAAGTATTTCTGCCATGACGTGCGCGTCATCCGCCTGCCCCGCCACGGCGCCTCGCTGCCGATTGGCCTCGGCGTCTCCTGTTCCGCCGACCGCCAAGCCAAGGGCAAGATCACCCGCGATGGCATCTTTGTCGAGCAGCTCGAAACCGATCCGTCGAAATACATGCCGGAGATCGACGAAGCGAAACTGTCGGAATCGACCGTGCATATCGACCTCAACAAGCCGATGGCCGAAGTGCTCGCCGAACTATCGAGGCACCCCGTCAAGACGCGCCTTTCGCTGACGGGCACCATTATCGTCGCCCGCGACCTCGCCCATGCCAAGATCCGCGAACGGCTGGAGAAGGGCGAAGGCATGCCCGACTACCTGAAAAATCACCCGGTCTATTATGCCGGCCCCGCCAAGACGCCGGCCGGTTATGCCTCCGGCTCCTTCGGCCCGACGACGGCCGGCCGCATGGACAGCTACGTCGACCAGTTCCAGTCCTTCGGCGGCTCGATGGTGATGCTCGCCAAGGGCAACCGCTCGCGCGCCGTGCGCGAGGCATGCAAGAAACATGGCGGCTTTTACCTGGGTTCGATCGGCGGCCCCGCCGCCCGCCTCGCCAAAGACTGCATCCGCAAGGTCGAAGTGTTGGAATATCCTGAGCTCGGCATGGAAGCGGTCTGGAAGATCGAGGTCGAAGACTTTCCCGCCTTCATCGTCATCGACGACAAGGGCAATGATTTCTTCCAGGAATTGAATTTGGGGTGATGTCTGGTGTGTCTTTGAAGTCAGGTGAAGGGGAAGCTGACGGCTTGCCGTAAAGCCCCTCATCCGCCTGCCGGATAAGGCGCCGCACGGCGCGACCTTCCGATATTTGCGCGCTTACTGATTATCTGCGGCGCTTATCACATCTCCATCATCCACCCGCGCCAGAATCTCCGTCCGGAATGCGCCGGCCGGCAAAGAGACGGGCATGCTCCAGCAGCAAGGCACCGCCTGCGAAGACGATGAAAACGAGGATGGCGAAAAAATGGCGCGGCCGCTTTCCATGATCTTACGTCCTGGCTTTTTGGCGGTGTCGGGTTTGGCGGTGAACTGTCATTCCGCATTGCTTCCGGAAATAGGAAACAACCAAAACTTGCTGTCGACAAGATAGGAGAAAAGAACTGTAAGTTTTTTAAATACCGCCTCCCGCGCAACGGGTATGCACTGTCCCGATAAGGATACGTTTTTCCTTGAAAAATCATAGACGTACTTGAAGTACTGACCGACCGCGAAGTTTTCATATGTAATCTTTGGTATATGTCGCTTTAATCTTTTCCCAAGAAATTTAAGCTAACAAATAAATATTGCCTTCGAAGAAATGAGGAGTTTGCCGGATGAATACGGCTGTCGCGCCCAAGGTGCAGGTTCCCGACGTAGCGGGCCAGATCACCTACGCAATGCGCTCGATGGGCGTCGCGCCGATACCCCGCAATTACGAACTCTTCTACGAGGCCTATATCGGCTCCAATCCGGCGCTCACCCGTGAACTCGCAGCTCTCGGCAGCCAGGCGACCCAGGCCGAACTCGATGCGCTGGGCGCGCAGTATTTCACCAGCAGCCCCGCACGCGTCTTCGACGATGCCCATACGCGCATATCAGGCGAACTCGACGGCCTGCTGCGAATCCTGAGGCAGGAGCAAAGTTCGCTCGAAAGCTATACAAGGCTGCTCGGCGAGACCCATAAGCGCATCACCTCCAAGAGCAATGCCAGCGCCGAATTGATCGAAAGCGCTATCGAACTTTTGAGCCAGGCGACTGGCGATACCATGGCGCATGGCGAACGCACCGTCGAGGACGTCGTCCAGCGCTCGCAGGAGATGGACCAAGTCCGCAAGGAACTCGATGAATACAAGCGCATCGCCAACACCGATTCACTGACGCGCCTTTCCAACCGCCGCGCCTTCGATGACCGGCTGTCAGCGGTCTTCAACAATCCCGGCATGCGGCCGGTAACCGCCCTGCTGCTCGCCGACATCGACAACTTCAAGAAGATAAACGACACCTACGGCCATCCCGTCGGCGACAAGATTCTCGCCACCGTCGCCTCCGTCATCCGCAGCAATGTCCGGCGAGACGTCTTCGTCGCCCGTGCCGGCGGCGAGGAATTTGCCCTGATCATCGAGGGCAACACAGCCGAGGAAGTGACGGCGATCGCCGAACGCATCCGCCGCACGCTGGAAACTACGCCGTTCAAGAATTCCCGCACGCGGGTGAATTACGGCCCGATCACCGTTTCGATCGGCATCTGCATGGCCTCGAATGCGGAGGATGCCGGCGAGCTTTACAGCAAGACCGACATCGCCCTTTACGGCGCTAAGAACGCCGGCCGCAACTGTATCGTCCTCTATCAGGACGGCATGCAGAAGGACTTCAGCAAGAGCTGGCTGATCTACAAGGCCTGACGCGGAACCCCCATGATAAGCACGCTGTCGCCACAAGGTGACAACCCTTCTTTCGTCGTGCTCGGGTTGGCCCTAGCATCTGCCGCCGGTGCAGCAGATCCTCGGCACAAGGCAGCACAAGGCCGAGGATAACATCGAGTAAAGGGCGAACTCTGTCAAAATTGCCCCGTCACAATGAGATGACAGCGGTTCACCACATCGTCTTCGCCGCCCGTCCCGGCCATTCCCGGTCGTAGGTTTCCTGATCGAAATCGCTGACGGCAGCCTTCAGCATCTGGCCCGGCGTCGGCAAGCTCGCCGGATCGGTAAAATGCCCGGCATTCCAGAGTTCGGCGCGTATCACGGCGCGCGCACACTGGAAATAGACCTCGTCGATCGAAATGACGATGACGGTGCGCGGATGTTTGCCGTCCATCTCGAAACTCGAAAGGAGCGCCTCGTCGTTCGAGACGACGCCGCGGCCGTTGATGCGCATCGTGGTGTTGGAGCCGGGGATCAGAAACATCAGTGCGAGCCTGGGATCACGTACGATATTGGAGAGCGAATCCACACGGTTGTTGCCGCGCCAATCCGGCAGATACAGCGTCTCGTCGTCGACGACGCGCACTACGCCGCCGAGATCGCCACGTGGCGAACAATCAAGCCCTTCCGGCCCGACGGTCGCAAGCGCCGCAAACGGCGAGATTTCGATCATCTGACGGTAAAGCGGCGTCAACCGCTTGGTCACCTTGTCGACCGAAGCCTGTGATAGGCCGGCGCCATAGATGGTATTGAGCTCTTCGATGCTGCTGATGATTTTCATGAAGCGTCCCGCCGCGGCTGATCTTTGCCACGGACGCTACAATGCCGCGCGTCTCGCCGGAAGCTCAAATAGCGGAATGATCTCCGCATCTTTTTTGATGCTTTCGTCGGTTCCCTCGTCCGCGCCGCCTGCGAGAAAGGCCGCGATCGCGCCGAGCACCGGAGGCGCGCCGATGATGCGCCGATGGCCGAAACCTTTCGCCCAGAACAGCCGCACTCTCTTACTCGCCGCGCCGTAACGCCGGGCATGGGCCGCTGGCACTTCCTTGTCGTCCTCGGCGTGGATCACCAGGACCGACCGGCCGGTCGAGCCCGCCGTATTGTTGGCGTCGAAATCTCCGAGTCTTCGCCCAGTGACACGATGAACCTCATTCTCCAACGCAGCCTGCGCGGCGGCGCGAAGCCCGATCATCCGTCCGAAATCAGTGAAAAGCCAGGCCATCTCGCTCGGCGCGCCGATCAGCACCAGTAGCTCCCCGGTAACGGGCGCAGCATCCGGGATCAGGCCCGCCGCCGAGACCATCAGCGCCGCGCCCCCGAAGGAATGGCCAATCGCCGCGTCGAATGCACCGAAGCGCTCCCCTGCTGCCGCGATCGCCTGGACCGCAAGCCCCATATGCAGGAAACGGCCACCCGCGTGCCCATGGCCGGGAAAATCGAGCGCCACCACCTCGGCACCTGTCGCCGCCAGCATCGAGACGAGATCTGCCATGTAGACGGCGCTCGAGCCCCAGCCATGCGTGACGAGGTAGCGCTTGCGCTGACCGATCGCTCCGCCGTTGAGGCGATAGGCATGCGCTTTGGTGCCGCCCGCGAGCCTGAGGACAAAGCGTTCCGCGCCGGCAAGCCGCGCCGCACCAGCCGCATGTGCCGTCTTTGCCTTCTCTCCCTTCGGCCGCGGCGATGGTGTGCGGCAGAACAGCATGAATGCCGCCCTGCCCGCCAGCCGCGGCGATATCGCCTGCAGAACCCGAAATCCGAGGCGGGTGACCTCAAGCGCGAAATTTGCCATAGTGGGAATCCAAAAGACTGTTCAACACTGAACAATAAAGTACAACGATGAACAAAAATCAATCCCTGCCCTGGGATCATCCGCGTTTTCGCAGCTGGATCGCGGTGGCGCGCGCCTGCCAGCTGATGCAGCAGTCCCTGACCCGCTCGCTTGCCGATCTCGATATCAAGCCGCCACACCTCGATATTCTGGTCAATCTCTACCGTTTCGAGGCCATTTCGCAGCAGGAACTGGCGCGCAAGCTCCTCGTCGGCCGCTCCAATATGAGCATGCTGCTGCCGCAGATGGAGCAACGGGGTCTGATCGAGCGGCGCGGCGACGATCGCGACAAGCGGGTGCTGCGCCTTTATCTCACCGGCGAAGGCCGCAAAGTGACCGAGGCGGCGATGGCGATCCAGACCGATCTCATCGAACGCACCCTCTCTGAGGAGCCGATCGAACAATGCATGGCGACGGCCACCTCGATGGAGCGCATCATCACCGTGCTGCTGAAAGATCTGCGCGACGATGACTGATGCATGTCGCCCAAAAGTGGGCAGCGGTTTTAGAAGGACGACATGCATAAAAGACCCTCAAGCGCCTCGCATGAACCAAGTTCGAGGCGAGGCGCTTGAGGTTCAATGCAGCGACGGCGCCGTCGATGTGCCGCTCAGCGAGCGATATTCCCAGGCAGCGACGATGATCAGCACTAGCGTCGCCAGGATGCCGAGCAGATAGACCTCGAGGAAGGGCGCTGCGAAAGCTAGCAGGATCACCAACACGAGGCCGGCAAGATGCGACAGTGGCATCTGCCCGCTGGTCGCGCCCTTGAACCAGAGATTGCCGGCGAGGAACAGACCGGAGCCGCCGAGCACCGCCGCCGCGACGCCGAAGTCACCCGTCTCGTGCGGATGCGAGAACATGAATTCGACCGCCACCGCATGCACGATGATGCCGGCCAGGATCGGGATATGCGCGTAGGTGAAAGCCTGCCGCGCCAGAGCCCCCGGCGTCTCCTCATGCTCGATGCGATGAGCGGCGCGCCCGTGGCCGAAGCGGAAATAGAGCCACCACATGGCGACCGTGCCGATAAAGGCAGTCACGAAGATCAGGCTGGTCAGACCCGAAATCGCCAGCTCGGAAAAGGTGCGGCCTGAAACGAGAATCGCCTCTCCGAGGCAGATGATGACGAAGAGCGCGCAGCGCTCAGCCATGTGCGCGCCGGAAACGTCCCAGTCGCCAGGCCTCGATCGGCCAAGCCCAGGCACCGCAAAGCCCGCGGCTGGCCCGGCATATTCGATCGCAAGTGCTATCAGCCATGCGATAAGCCGGGCTTCATGCTCCAAGAGCCCGCCGGCGATCCAGAAGACGGCGGCGACCGCAAGCCAGCTTGTGATGCGCGCGAAATTCAGCGTATTGGCCCGGTCGACACGCGTCATCGCATAGGTGGCAAACAGCGAGCGGCCGACCTGCATCGTCACATAGGCGCCGGCAAAAAGCAGTCCCTTGTCGCCGAAGGCCTCGGGGATGGAGGCGGAAAGCACTAGGCCCAGCATCATCAGCACGACCAGCATGCCGCGCACCGGCATCTTGTCGGGATCGAGCCAGTTCGTCACCCACGCGGTGAATATCCACACCCACCAGACGGCGAAGGTCATCACTGCCGCTTCGGCAGCGCCGAGAGGCGTATAATGGGCGGCAAGCGCATGCGAAAGCTGCGAGATCGAAAAGACGAAGACCAGATCGAAGAACAGTTCGAGGAAGGTCACCTTGCTGCCGGCGGCGCTGCCTTTGGCGCGCAGCCAGTTCTTTCGATTCGCTTTCGCCATGTGTCCCCCGATGGCAATATATTGAGATTCAGCGCGGCTTTTCCGCCGTGTCGCGGTTCATGCCCTTTTCCCGGAGTTCGTCCTCATAGGCCGAAAACAGCTCCGCCCCCCGTTCGCCCAGTTCGCGCAGGTAGGTCCAGGTGTAGATGCCGGTATCGTGCATATCATCGAAACCGATTCGGACCGCATAATTGCCGGTCGGCGTCATCGAGACGATCGCGACATTGCGTTTGCCCGGCACCGTCACCTTCTGTCCCGGCCCGTGGCCCTGCACCTCGGCCGACGGTGACAGAACGCGCAGGAGTTCGGCCGAAAGATCGAAGCTCTGGCCGTCGTTGAAGGTCACCACCAGCCGCTGCCGGTCCTTAGAAACGCGAAGTTCGCTCGGCCAGATATCGCTCATCTCTATCACCCTCTTTCCCTTGGAGAAGTAGGCGTTCGGCTTTTTCGAGGCAAGCGCAAATTGGCGTGTGCGAAATCCGTTTCCCTTGACGGGGCAATCACATATGCACAAATAGAAAGATGTCGCTTGAAAACGGGGCCCATCCCGCTCGGCGCGCTTCAAATCCCCGCCGCGGAGGAATTGGTGAATAAGAGAGTCGGAACGATAGGCAACGCATCGCCGCTCACGGCAGATGCGCATCCGATGATCGACCCTTTCGGCCGGGCGGTCACCTATCTCCGCGTCTCCGTCACCGACCGCTGCGACTTCCGCTGCACCTATTGCATGGCGGAGAATATGACCTTCCTGCCGAAGAAGGATCTTTTGACGCTCGAAGAGCTCGACCGCCTCTGTTCGGCCTTCATCGCAAAGGGTGTCAGCAAGATCAGGCTGACCGGCGGCGAGCCGCTGGTGCGCAAGAACATCATGTATCTCGTGCGCAAGCTCGGCGAAAAGATCGGCTCCGGTCTCGATGAGTTGACGCTGACGACCAACGGCTCACAGCTTTCCCGCCATGCCGCCGAGCTTTATGATTGCGGCGTGCGCCGCATCAACGTCTCGCTCGATACGCTCGATCCCGACAAGTTCCGCAAGATCACCCGGTGGGGCGATTTTGACAAGGTCCTGGAAGGCATCGACGCGGCGCAGAACGCTGGTATCAAGATCAAGCTCAATGCCGTGGCGCTGAAAAATTTCAACGATGCCGAGATGCCCGATCTCCTGCGCTTCGCCCATGGTCGCGGCATGGACCTCACCGTCATCGAAACCATGCCGATGGGCGAGATCGAAGAGGACCGTACCGATCAATACCTGCCGCTCTCAGAGTTGCGCGCCGACCTCGAACGTCAGTTCACGCTAACTGACATTGATTTCCAGACCGGCGGCCCGGCGCGTTACGTCAGGGTTTCCGAGACCGGCGGCCGCCTCGGCTTCATCACGCCGATGACCCATAATTTCTGCGAGAGCTGCAACCGCGTTCGGCTCACCTGCACCGGCACGCTCTATATGTGCCTCGGCCAGAACGACGCCGCCGATCTCCGCGCCGCACTGCGCGCCACCGAAGACGACGCCCTCCTCCACGCCGCCATCGACGAGGCCATCACCCGCAAGCCGAAAGGCCACGACTTCATCATCGACCGCACGCATAACAGACCGGCGGTCGCCCGGCATATGAGTGTCACCGGGGGATGATAAGTTGGCGAGACGCCCACCTCACCCTCCCTCATTCCTGTGCTCGTCACAGGAATGAGGGAAGAGAGGGCATGCCATGCAGCCCCCTCGTCTGCCTGCCGGCATCTTTTCCCCGAGGGGAGAAGGGATCAGGTGGCACGACCGCCATTCCACAACCAAGTTCTAGAGGACGCGAGGCGCTGCGGCGATTCCGCTTCTCCCCAGCAAGAAGATACCGGCAGGCAGATGAGGGGCCACACGGCACGCCCTGTATTGCCCTCCGCTAACGCTCAGCGCACTCGCTCTCTTCGTCGCGTCCCTTGCCCTGCCGGGCATCTTCTCCCCACTGGGGAGACGAGGGAAATTGCCGCAACGCCACGCTCCCAAATCACCCCGGCTTACGCGCACAAATCGCAAACCGCTCCTGCACCATGCGCTCCAACCCCCGCAGGAACGGCATCTTGCGCGCCTGCGCCCAGTGAATATCCGCGAGCTTGCGGTCGACCACGATGTCCGTAAAGCCAGCCTGACGGAGAAGATCGACCACTGCTTCGGCCGGCATCTCCTTGGCGAAATGCACGCGTGAACGTATGCTCTGGTGCCGCGCCATCATCTCAGGCGACATGTGGCTCGCTACCGGCTTACCGGTAATCCTGGTCCAGAGCTTCTGCAAGCCCTTGACCCACGTTTCCTTGCCCATATTGCCGTCGAGGATCAGCACCTTGCCGCCCGGTTTCAGCACCGCGAACCATTCCTTGAAGGCAGAAGCCGGGTCCACAAGTGTCCAGACGAGATGCCGGTTGGTGATAACGTCATAGCTGTTCCGCGGCTCCAACGTATTCTCGGCATCGCCGGAGACGAAGCGGATATCGGTGCGGCGCTTCTTCGCCTTGGCGCGCGCCTGCGCCAGCATCGCATCCGACCAGTCGAGCCCTGTCACATTGAAGCCGGCATCGTTCATCAGATGCGAGATCACGGCCGTGCCGCAGGCGAGATCGAGGGCCGCGCGCCCCTGCCCCTCGCCGAGATGCTTTCGGATCAGGCGCCGCCAGCCCTTCCGCTCCGCTTCGGAAAAGATTTCGTGGCCGACGCTCTGGTCGAAGGTCGCCGCTCGTTCCGACCAGAAGTCGCGGATTTCATCGCGGATCGTGTAGTTCGTGTTCATGGAATTCATCGGAGGCACCCCGGGTCGTATCAGTTTGGAAATGCTCTAAAACATATAACTTGATTCACAAAGTCATATTTCTTATGCCTGCGGACATTATTCAGAGGCCAGGGGAATTTCCAGATGAATTTCGTGAAAATGTTCGCAGTTTCCGCTGCCGCGATTGCGAGCCTGATGCCGCTTTCGGCGGTCGCCCAATCCTTCACCGTCAAGGATGTGGCGGGCCGCGAAGTGAGCTTCGACAAGCCGGTCGAGCGTGTGATCCTCGGGGAAGGCCGCATGCTCTACGCCGTCGCGCCGATCGAGAAGGACGACCCCTTCGCCAAGATCGTCGGCTGGCGCAACGATCTCTGGACCACCGACAAGGATGGCTTCAACGCCTATGTCGAGAAGTTTCCCAAGGGCAAGGACCTGCCCTTCCTCGGTAACCTGACCGACGGCACGCTGCAGACCGAGACTGTCGTCAAGCTTCATCCCGATGTGCTGCTGCTGCCGATCGGCAACAAGACGGCCGCCGACGAAGTGAAGCTCGAAGACATGCTCGCCGGCATCGGCGTGAAGATCGTCTACATCGATTTCCGCGAGCATATTCTCGCCAACACCGAGCCGAGCCTGAAGATCCTCGGCAGGCTTTTCGGCCATGAGGACCGCGCCGAAGCCGTTGCCGTCTATTGGAAGGAGCAGATGGCGCGCGTGACCGACAGGCTGAAGGCCACCAACCCGCCGAAGCCGAACGTTTTCATGTATCGCGCCGCCGGCTTGGTGGAGTGCTGCGGCACCTTCGGCCCGGATAATTTCGGCCTGATGGTCGATTTGGCCGGCGGCCACAATCTCGGCTCCGATTTCCTGCCCGGTTATACCGGCTCCATCAACGCCGAACAGGTCGTCGCCTCCAATCCCGAGGTCATCGTCGTCACCGGTTCCAACTGGAGCCAGACCAAGGACGCCAAGGATTTCGTCAATGTCGGCCCGAATGCCGCAGCCACCCTCGGCGACAGCCGCAAGGCGCTGATCACGCTGATGGAAAACCCGGCCTTCACCGGCTCCAAGGCGGTGGCCGGCGGCAATGTGCACGCGATCTGGCATCAGTTCTACACCAGCCCCTACCAGTTCGTCGCCGTCCAGCAGCTGGCCAAATGGTTCCATCCGAACCTCTTCGCCGATCTCGATCCGGATGCCACCTTCAAGGAATTCCATGAGAAATTCCTGCCGGTCGCCTATCAGCCGGGCTACTGGGTCGACGCCAAGGCCGGACAGTAATCCGCGATGGCCGAGATCGCCGCCATATCGATCGAAGCCGAAGCCGGGCGGGAGCGCTATCGCGCGCTTGCCCGGCGCAAGCTGCTGATCCTATTCGCCATGACTGCAGCGCTCTGCCTGTCCTTCGCCGTCGATCTCGCCTGGGGCCCGGCTCGCTACAGCCTCGGTGAGGTCGTGTCCGCCCTCCTCGACCCCGCCTCCGTTTCCGATCAGATCCGCGCCGTCGTCTGGGACATCCGCATGCCGGTCGCCGTCATGGCGATCGTCGTCGGCGCCTCGCTCTCCGTCGCCGGCGCGCAGATGCAGACGATCCTCGCCAATCCGCTCGCCAGTCCCTTCACCTTAGGCATTTCGGCGGCGGCAAGCTTCGGCGCGGCGCTGGCGATCGTCACCAGCGTTCCGCTTCTGCCCGTCGCGGCCGGCCTGCTGGTGCCGGTCAATGCCTTCGTCATGGCGCTGATCGCCACGCTCTTCATCCATTTCGTCTCCCAGGCCCGCGGCGTCTCGGTGCAGACGGTGGTGCTGCTCGGCATCGCCCTGGTCTTCACCTTCAATGCCGCCCTCGCCTTCCTGCAATATCTCGCCTCCGAACAGGCGCTGTCGGCCGTCGTCTTCTGGACGATGGGCAGCCTCACCAAGGCGACGTGGCCGAAGATCTGGGTGACGCTCGCCGTCCTGTTGGCAGCCCTGCCGCTCTTTGCCCGCAATGCCTGGGCGCTGACCGCCATCCGCCTCGGCGAAGACAAAGCCGCAAGCTTCGGCGTCAATGTCCGCCGCATCCGGCTGGAAACCATGCTCGTCGTCTCGCTGCTTGCCGCGGTCCCCGTGAGCTTCGTCGGCACGATCGGCTTCGTCGGCCTCGTCGGGCCGCACATCGCCCGCATGATCCTCGGCGAGGACCAGCGCTTCTTCCTGCCGGGCTCGATCCTCTCGGGCGCTCTGCTGCTGTCGCTGACGTCGATCGTCTCGAAGTCGATCATCCCGGGCGTCGTCTTCCCGATCGGCATCATCACCGCGCTGGTCGGCGTGCCCTTCTTCTTCTCGCTCATCCTCTCGAACAGGAGCCGGTCATGGTAGCGCTTCAACTGCAATCGGTCGGCGCCTATCACGGCCGCAAGCTCTTCGTCGAAGACGTGACGACGCCGGTCATGACATCGGGCGAGGTTGTCGCGGTGATCGGCCCGAACGCCGCCGGTAAATCGACGCTTTTCAAGCGCATCACCGGCCTGCTCAAGGGCCCGGGCCATGTCGTCGTCGAAGGCTCGAAGGCAAAAAACGCCATCAGCTACATGCCGCAGGATACATCGGCCAATGCGGTACTGACCGTCTACGAATCCATCCTGCTCGCCCGCAAGCAGGGCCAGTCCTGGGCCGTCGGCGACAGCGACCTGCGTTACATCGACGAGATCATGGCAGCGCTCGATATCACCCCCATCGCCTTCCGCGATCTCGGCGCCCTCTCTGGCGGCCAACGCCAGCTCGTCTCGATCGCCCAAGCGCTCGTCCGCGAGCCCGAAATCATGCTGATGGACGAACCCACCAGCGCCCTCGACCTCCACCGCCAGATTGAAGTTCTCGATTTCATGCGCCGCCGGGCGCGCGCCAAGGGCATGCTCGTACTGATCGCCATCCACGACCTCAACCAGGCACTGCGCTTCGCCGACAAGGTGCTGGTCATCGCTAGTGGCCGCATGCGCGCCTGCGGCGCGCCGAGGGAGGTCGTTACCGCCGAGATGCTGCGGGAGATCTACAGGGTCGAAGCCCGGATTGAGAAATGCTCGCTGGACCACGATCATGTGATCGTCGATGGAACGGCGCATTGACCTAAGGGAGCCTGTCCTCAGGCGCCAACACCCAAGAGAGCCTCATCCTTCTACGTTGCCGTTGCTGTGTAGTGGGGTTGTGCGACGCGGATGTGAATTTCAGGATGAGAGTGGATGGGCATGCCGTGTGGCACCCCCCTCTGTCCTGCCGGCCATCTCCCCCACAAGGGTGGAGATTGGCAAGTGGCCTGACCGTCGCTCCCTCTCATTCGACAGCGACAAACACGTTGCTTTCGTTATTTGGGAAGTCGTCACGCCCAGCCGATCTCCCTCCTTGTGGGGGAGATGTCCCGCAGGACAGAGGGGTGCCACACGGCACGCCGTCACGCCAAGAGAGCCTCGCAGCCCATCGGGCGAAGCCTCGAAGGACGAGGCGGGCACTCCACCCCACCCCTTCAGTCGATCAATCGCTGCGCGGTAAACTTGTCGGTCACAAGCATGTCGATGACCCCGACGCGGAGCGCGCCTGCGATCGCGTCGGTCTTTTTGGCCCCGCCGGCAAGAGCAATCACCCGGTCCACCCGTTCGAGATCCTCGAGCGGCAGCCCTATGACCCGGTCGTCAAGCGGCGTCTTCACCGGCTTGCCGTTCCTATCGAAGAAGCGAAGCGAAATATCGCCGACAGCTCCCGCTTCCGCGAGATCGGAGAGCTCGCGGGACGAAAAGATGTTGCCGGACCGCGCGAGAAGTTCGGACGGTTCGACGGCTCCGATGCCGACGATCGCAAGCGTTATGCTGCCGAACAGGTCCATCGTCTCGCGCACGAATGGGTCGGCCTGCATCAGAAGTTTTGCTTCCCTTGATGTCGTAACGCCCTGTACGGGCAGCAGCTTCGGTTCGGCGCCGGTCAGCCGCGCAAGCCGCGTGGTCAGCTGCGTCGCATGCGTCTGCACCGAAGGATCGCCCATGCCTCCAAGGGTCTGGACGACGAATTTCGCCTGAGCGCTCTTCTGGGGATGGATGTTCTCGACCATCTTGAAGATGGTCTGGCTCCAGCTCGAAACGCCGATGATCTCCCCTGGCGCCAGCGTCACCTCCAAGAGATGAGCCGCTGCCTCTCCGATACGGGCCATGATGGCCCCGTCCCGATCTTCCGTGCACTCGACGACGATCGCCTCCGGCAGACCGTATTTCTCGCGAAGCGCGCCCTCAAGCTCGCTATAGGTGCCGACGGGAGGGATCACGCTGGTTCGCACGATATCTTCGGCCTCGGCGCGCTTCAGCATGCGCGACACGGTCGCCTGCGACAGTCGAAGGTGTTCTGCGATCTCCGCCTGTCGCCGCCCCTCTATGTGGTACATCTGGGCGACCCTTGAAATGAGGCGGAGTTCGTTGAGGCGAGTCATCGCTAATCCCAGATTGAATTTTTATTCACCTTTAGCCTGTGTTTCGCGGGACGTCGAGCGGGCGAGCGCATCATTCCAGGTATCGAGAAGCACCCCGCGATCGACGGGTTGCGGCTCGATGGTTTGCGTGTTCCGCGGCAGTTCCGCGACACTGTCGAGATCGCTCCAAAAGCCGAGTGACAGCCCCGCCAGATAGGCAGCGCCCAGAGCCGAGGCCTCGGGTGCTTCGCATTGGATCACCGGATGTTCAATGAGGTTCGAAACACATTGCATCAGGAAGCGGTTCTGGCTCGGTCCGCCATCCACATAGAGCGCGCCCAGCTCGCCGCCGCTCTGCGTTCGCATGGCAGCAATCACGTCATGCACCTGGAAAGCGATGGAATCGGTCACCGACCGGGCCATTTGCGCGCGAGTCGTGTTGAAGTTGATCTGGGAGAACAGGGCGCGGGCATCGGCATTCCAGTAAGGCGCCCCCAGTCCAACGAATGCCGGTACGAAGCCGGGTCCGCCCGGCTCGGCGCTCGCCGCAAGGTCGACGAGGGCCGCAACATCCTCAAGGCCGAGAATATCGGCCATCCAGGGGAGACTGGCGGCGCAAACGAGAATATTGCCTTCGAAAGCAAATGTCGGCTTTCCCCCGAGACGCCATGCGACTGTTGTCGTGACGCCGTTGCGTGGGGGAATGAAGTGCGAGAGCGTCGTCATGACCGAGGAGCCCGTCCCGAAGGTCACCTTGCCGTCGCCCGGCTTGAAGGCTCCGTGACCGAAGAGGGCAGCGTGGCTGTCGCCGATCGCGGCCATGATGGGCGTGCCGTCAGGCACTCCCGGCAATCCTTGGGTTCTGCCGAAATCGGCGGAGCTGTCGAGCACCTCGGGCAGCAGCGCGATATCGACGCCGAATATCCCGCCGAGCTCCTCGCTCCATCTCTGCTCCCTGAGATCGAACAGCTGGCTCCTGGCGGCATTGGAAGCATCGCAGGCATGCCGGCGCCCGCCTGTCAGGCAGTGGACGAGCCAGCTGTCGATCGTTCCCAGCCGCACCGATCGTCCGGCCGGAATACGGTCGAGCAACCAGCGGAATTTCGAACCGGGGAACATCGGATCCAATGGCAGGCCGGTCAGCGCCTGCACCCGGTCAAGGTGGCCTTCGGCATTCAGACGTTCACAATCCTGCGCCGTCCGGCGGCACTGCCAGCTGACCACCGGCCCAAGCGCATCTCCGGTATCGGCATCCCAGGCGGTGACGGATTCGCGCTGGTTGGAAATTGCCACGGCCTCGATAACCACATCAAGGCCGGTCTTCAGGCAGGCATCGACCGCTTCGCAGACCGATGCGTAGAGCCGGCGCGGGTCCTGTTCGACCCACCCCGGCTTCGGATAGGAGATGCCGACAGGAGCCGAACCTCTGCCGACGATCTCTCCCTTTTCGGAAACGAGAACTGCCTTTGAATTGGTCGTGCCCTGGTCGATTGCCAGAATTGCCCGCATTCTATCCTCCCCGGATCAGGTGACGCCGCGGCAAAAAATGCGCTCCGGCCGGTCACGTGATCCCAATTACTTGCGCTCGATCAGCGACTGCGCGGCGTCGGCGATTGCGGACGGCGCCATCCCGAATTCGTCGAGCAGGAACTCCGCTGAACCGGTCGGGGCGTAGACGCCGGGAACCCCGAGACGCTTCATCGGCACTGGAGCATGGTCGACCACCACTTCGGCCACCGCGGAGCCGAGCCCGCCAAAGATTGAGTGCTCTTCGGCCGTGACGATCGCTCCGGTTTCCCTGGCGGCGGCGATGATGGCCTCCTCGTCTATGGGACGAACCGTTGCGAGATTGAGCACCCTGGCATCGATGCCACGGTCTGCAAGAATCTCGGCAGCCTTCACGATGCGATGCGTCAATGTCCCATTGGCGATCAGAGTGACTTGGGAACCCTGGCGAAGGAGATTAGCCTTGCCCAGTTCGAACGTATGCCCTTCCGGAAGAAGGTCAGGCACACCGACCCGTGACAGACGCAGGAAGCAGGGCCCGCTGTAGGTTGCCGCCCAGGCAACGGCAGCGGCGGTTTCGATCCGGTCGCAGGGCGCGATGACCGGGAGATTGGGCAGGACGCGCGTCCAGGCGAAGTCTTCGATCGAGTGATGAGTCGGACCGAGTTCGCCATATGCCATTCCGGACGAAATGCCGACCAGCTTGACGTTGGCGTTCGAGTAGGAAATGTCGGCCTTGATCTGCTCCAGCGACCGGCCCGTGAGAAACGGAGCAGCGCCGCACACGAAGGGCAGCCGTCCGCCATTGGCAAGCCCTGCACCGACGCCGACCATGTTCTGCTCCGCGATGCCGACATTGACGAGGCGCTCCGGAAACCTCGACTTGAAGCCGCCGAGCTTAGAGGAACCGACGGAATCATTGCAGACGGCAACGATCGTTTCGTTTTCGGCAGCCAGCCGCTCGAGCGTGGAGGCGAATGCGTCGCGGCAATCGTGAAGCTTGGGTGGGTTTACTGGCGCGTTCATCACAGTGCCTCCGACAATTCTGCCAATGCGATTTCGTATTGTTCCCTACTCGGAACCTTGTGGTGCCACTCGACCCGGTCCTGCATGAACGAGATTCCATGGCCCTTGTTGGTGTGGGCGACGATGCAATGTGGCCTTGATCCCCGGTGTTCGAGAGCAGGAACGACTTCGCTCATCTTGTTCCCATTGATTTCGGTGACTTCCCAATCGAAGGCTTCAAGCTTCGGACGAAGAGGGGCGAGATCATTGGTTTCGGCGAGTGCAGCTCCCTGCTGGAACCTGTTGTGATCGATGACCAGCGTCAGATTATCGAGCTTGAACTGGGCGGCCGCCATGATCGCTTCCCAGTTGGACCCCTCCTGCATCTCACCGTCTCCGGTGACGACGTAGGTGTGAAACTTCCCGCCCGAGAGTTTGGCGGCCTTCGCCATTCCGACTGCGACCGGAAGACCGTGGCCGAGCGGCCCCGTGTTCGTCTCGACGCCAGGAACCTTATTGCAATTCGGATGTCCGTTCAGCCTCGAATGCGGCTGCAAGAAGGTGGAAATCTCCTCTTCCGGAATGAAGCCGCGTTTTGCGAGCGTCACGTAGAGAGCGCAAGCCGTATGCCCCTTTGAAAGCACGAACCTGTCGCGGTTGGGGTGTTTGGGCTGATCAGGCCAGACATTCAGCACACGAAAATAGAGGGCGGTCAAAATGTCGATGACCGACATCTCTCCACCAATATGGCCGGCGCCAGCTTCAAAAACCGCCTGGAGATCGCGCAATCGGATTTCGCGGGCGATGCGCTCGAGTTCTGTCGTATCCATGGGCTCCTCATGTGCATAAATATTCAGTCACCAATATTTTTGCACAACAGATCGATTAGTCAACCCCTCTGGCGAAGCTCTCGAGAGAGTACATCACCGGAAATGTTATTGACAGCCGGAAAGCAAGTTGTTAATGAATTTTCCAGCAGGCATGAATATTTATTCTGCACTGAACGAATAACGGATACAGGCCTAAAGCATAGGGAGGAGCAATGGTGGCGCTCGATATCAATGAACACAGGCTTTCGTCCGGTGCGTGGCTGGGCAAGCTCAAGGGAGCTACCGGCCCGCTCGTGGGTCTGCTCGCGCTATGCATCTTTCTGAGCTTCAGCACGGACACGTTTCTGTCGGTTCGAAACGGCCTGAACATTCTCGACCAGATCACCGTTCTCGGCATTATGGCGGTCGGCATGACTTTCGTCATCCTGATTGGCGGCATCGATCTCTCCGTCGGCTCGGCGCTCGCCCTGGCGATGATGGTCATGGGCTGGACCGCAAACGTCGCCGGCCTGCCCCTGCCCGTCGGCATCGCCTTTGCGCTGGTCGCCTCGGCTGTTTGCGGACTGATCGTTGGACTTCTGGTGACGCAGTTCAGGGTTCCGGCCTTTATCGCCACTCTGGCAATGATGTCGGCGGCCCGCGGCGTTGCCAACATGATCACCGACGGCCAGCAAATCGTCGGCTTCCCCGACTGGTTCATGATGCTGGCGATCGATCGCCACTTTGGCGTCATGACTGCCACAGTCTTTCTTATGCTTGCGGTTGTTCTGGCGGCATGGCTTTTCCTGCACTTCCGGTCCGAAGGTCGCATGCTCTATGCGGTGGGCGGAAACCCCGAAGTCGCGCGCCTGGCCGGCATCAACGTCCCGCTCGTAACGATCAGCGTCTATGTCGTGAGTGCGGTCCTTGCGGGACTTGCAGGCGTGGTGCTCGCCGCCCGTCTGGATTCCGTCCAGCCCTCCAGCGGCCTCGGCTATGAGCTCGACACCATCGCCGCAGTTGTCATCGGCGGGACTTCGCTCTCCGGCGGTGCGGGCGGCATCGGAGGAACTCTGATCGGCGTTCTCATCATCGGAGTGCTGCGCAACGGTCTCAATCTTCTCAACGTCTCACCGTTTCTTCAGCAGGTGATCATCGGCATCGTCATCGTGCTTGCGGTCGGCGCTGAAACCATTCGTCGGCGTCGAGCCTGACGAGCAGGCTCCGCCGCTTTGGCGGACCCGGAATTCCGCCCTGAAAGATCGGGGCGGATCAATAACCCGAGGGGGAGGACATACCCGAGGGTGCCATTAACAACGGAGGAACTACAATGAAAATAGCGCGCACCATGCTCGCATCTGCCGCACTGCTCGGTCTCATGCTCGGTCCGGTACACGCGGCGGAACTGAAGAAGCTCGGCCTCGCCGTCGCCAACCTGCAGGCAAACTTCTTCAACCAGATCAAGCAATCGGTCGAGGCCGAAGCCAAGAAGCGCGGCATCGAGGTCATCACGGTCGACGCCAAGGGCGACGGGCCGACACAGGTCAACCAGATCCAGGATCTTCTGACCCAGAAAATCGACGCGCTTATCTACATTCCGGCAGGTGCGGCCGCTGCGAGCGTTCCGGTCAAGCTCGCCAAGAATGCCGGCATCCCGGTGGTTAACGTTGATCGAAACGCGGAGGGGGCCCCGGGCGACACATTCCTCGCAACGGATTCCGTCGCCTCTGCCAAGGCCGTCTGCGACTATATCCTGAAGGAAGCCGGTGGCAAGGGGAAGATGGTCATCATTCATGGCCAGAAGGGCACGACCCCGGAAGTCGATCGCTCGAAGGGCTGCGGTGAATCTCTTAAGGCCAACCCGGATGTGAAGGTCGTCGCCGAGCAGTACTCCAACATCTGGAGCCAGGATGAAGGCTTCCAGATCATGCAGAACATGCTGCAGGCCAACCCGGACGTTTCGATCGTATTCGCTCAGGCTGATGCTCTTGCACTCGGCGCCGCCCAGGCGATCAAGGTCGCGAAACCTTCCCAGAAGATCGTGGTTGGCGGCTTCGACGGCGACACCGCAGCGCTCGAAGCCCTCAGCAAGGGCGTCTTCGACGTTACGGCCACTCAGCAGACACAGAAGATGGGCCGCGACGCCGTTGAAAATGCCGCCAAGCTTGTCGCCGGCGAGAAGGTACCCCCGGTCCAGCTCATGGATGCCACGCTGACAACCAAGGAAAACGTCGCAGGCTTCATCGCCAACCATCCCTGATAAAGCCGAGGTCTTGAGGAGGTGTGCCATGGTTGATCCCGTTCTTTCCCTGAGGGGCATATCCAAGTGGTATGGGCCGCTCCAAGTGCTGAAGAATGTCAGCCTGGACGTCTATCCCGGCGAAGTGGTTGCTCTTCTGGGTGAAAACGGAGCAGGCAAGTCCACGCTGTCGGGCATCATAGCCGGTTCCCGCACGCCGTCCGAAGGATCGATGACATGGCTGGGGCAGCCCTATGCCCCGGCCAATCCCAGGGAGGCGATCGACAAGGGCATTGTCCTGATCCACCAGGAACTGCAGCTTCTGCCACAACTCTCGGTCGCCGAAAACGTCTTCATCGGACGCTGGCCGATGAAAAACGGCGTCGTCGATCGTGCCCAGATGGTTCGCCGCGCCCAGGACCAGCTCGCTCGCTTGAACCTTCACATACCAGCAACGCGGAAGGTCGCCGGCCTTTCCACCGCAAATCAGCAACTCATCGAGATCGCCAAGGCGCTGGCGCTCAACGCAAAGCTGCTGATCCTCGATGAGCCGACAGCCGCCCTCGGCGGCGCAGAGACGGAAGCTCTGTTCGAACAGGTTCGCAAGCTTCGGTCAGAAGGCGTGGGCATCGTCTACATTTCCCACCGTATGGAAGAGATCAAGAAGATCACCGACCGCATCGTCGTCCTTCGCGACGGCGAGCGGGTGCAGGAATTCGCAGACAGCGCCACCCCGGTGCGAACCATTGTCGAGAGCATGGTCGGACGCCCGCTTGACCGCCTGTTCCCCGCCCTGCCCGTTCCGACAGATCGCCCAGTGCTTCAAGTCTCCGGCCTGAGTTCGCCGGACGACTCGTTCCGTGACGTTACCTTCGAGGTGCGGGCCGGCGAAATTCTCGGCATCGCCGGGCTGGTCGGCGCCGGCCGCACCGAACTGGTGCGTGCGATTTCGGGCGCAGATCCGATCAGCGCCGGTTCGATCAGGCTGGAAGGCGAGGAACTGAGCCTGCGCGATCCCGCGGACGCGATCGCGAGGGGTATCGTGATGGTTCCCGAAGACCGCAAGGAGCAAGGCCTCGTCGTCGGGCACCGGATCAGCGAGAACATCGTCTACGCCAATCTCGACAAACTGGGCGGCGGCTGGATCACACCGCGCATCAAGCGCTCCTTTGCGGAAAAGGCCGTCGCCAAGTTCGGCGTCAAGGGCCGGGCCGAGCAATACGCCTCGGACCTATCAGGCGGCAATCAGCAGAAGGTCGTGATCGCCAAGTGGCTCATGCGCGATCCGAAGGTCGTCGTGCTCGACGAACCGACGAGAGGCATTGATGTCGGCGCCCGCGCCGGCATCTACGACATTATCGTAAATCTCGCCAAACAGGGCGTGGCGGTCATCGTTGTAAGCTCGGACCTCGAGGAAGTGCTCGGCGTCTCCAATCGCATTCTCGTGCTCGCACAAGGCAAGCAAGCAGGGATCCTCGATCGTGACCAGGCGAATGACGTTTCGGTCATGGAGCTCGCTACCATCTAAAGCAATTCCAGCAAAAGTGTGCAGCGGTTTTGCGTCAGGAATTGCGTGAAAACAAAACAACAGAGAAAGGAAGAGCGGTGTCCGACATCACTCTGAACGCCCCGAAGCTTTTCGATCTCAGCGGCCAGGTTGCCATCGTCACCGGCGCAGGGAGCGGCATCGGGCAGCGTATTGCCATCGGCCTTGCGCAGTGCGGCGCCGACGTAGCCCTGCTCGACCGCCGGACCGACGACGGACTGGCGAGGACAGCCGAATATATCCGCGCCGCCAGCCGCCGCTCGATCCAGATCGCGGCTGACGTCACGAGCAAATCCTCTCTTGCAGATGCCGTCGCACGCACCGAAGCCGATCTCGGCGCCCTGACGCTTGCCGTCAACGCTGCCGGCATCGCCAACGCCAATCCGGCGGAAGAAATGGAGGAGGATCAATATCAGACGCTGATGGATATCAACCTCAAGGGCATATTCCTGTCCTGCCAGGCCGAGGCCCGCGCCATGTTGAAGAATGGACGCGGCTCCATCGTCAACATCGCCTCCATGTCTGGTGTGATCGTCAACCGCGGGCTGAGCCAGGCGCATTACAACGCCTCCAAGGCGGGCGTCATCCACATGTCGAAATCCCTGGCCATGGAATGGGTCGGCCGCGGCATTCGTGTCAACACCATTTCCCCCGGGTACACGGCAACGCCGATGAACACCCGCCCCGAGATGGTCCATCAGGCCAAGCTCTTCGAAGAGCAGACGCCGATGCAGCGCATGGCAACGGTTGACGAGATGGTGGGTCCGGCGGTGTTCCTGCTGTCGAATGCGGCGAGTTTCGTGACCGGCGTCGATCTTCTCGTCGACGGCGGTTTCTGCTGCTGGTGATACAACGAAGAGTCGGCAGCTGAAAAATGAACGGTCTCGCCTCCCTCCCTGGCTGAGACCGAGGCGCTGAAGGGACCAACGGGCACGACGGCGCGCGATATCGTCGTCTGCCCGCCCTTCACGCCGAGCAGCCGTCGTCCGCTTCCAGATTTGTTGTTTGTGTCAGAATACGAGGAAAGAGCATGAAACGCTTCGAAAACAAGACTGTCGTCATCACCGGGGGCAGCCGCGGTATCGGCGCCGCCATCGCCAGGCGCTTTGCGCGCGAAGGCGCCAATCTCGTCGTTTCGGCAAATGAGGATCTGGTCCATGGCGTTGCCGAAGGGATCAGATCCGAAGGCGGCAAGGCGATCTCCTTCATCGGTGACGTTACCGGCAAGGCGAGCGTCATCGCGCTCTACGATGCCGCCGAAAAGGAATTCGGCACCGTCGACGTCTCTATCCAGAACGCAGGCGTCATCACTATCGCCCGCGTCGAGGATCTGACCGAAAACGAGTGGGACAAGGTCATGGCCGTCAACACCAAGGGCGTTTTCCTCTGCGCCCAGGAGGCCATTGCAAGAATGCGCAAGCACAAGCGCGGAGGCCGGATCATCAACACCGCCTCCGGCCAGGCCCGCGACGGTTTCATCTTCACGCCGCACTACGCCGCCTCGAAAATGGGCGTCGTTGGCATCACCCAGAGCCTCGCCAAGGAAGTCGCGACCGATAACATCACCGTCAACGCCTTCTGCCCCGGCATCATCGAGACCGACATGTGGGCCTACAACGACCTGGCCTGGGGCAAGCTGCTCGGCAATTACGGCCCGGGCGAGCTGATGAAGGAATGGGTCGAGGGCATCCCGATGAAACGCGCCGGCTCCGGCGAGGACGTCGCCGGCCTGGTGACCTTCCTCGCCAGCGACGACGCCGCTTACATCACCGGCCAAACGATCAATGTGGATGGCGGGTTGATTATGTCCTAGGCGGGCTGGGAAGGCATTGAAGCTGGAACCTGAAGCAGCCATATACCTTTCGCTTGCCGCCGACGCTCCTCGCTCCCTCATCTGCCCTGACGGGCATCTTCTCTCCGCTGTGGAGAAGAGGGAGCAAGGCGCCGCCACGAGTCCCTTCTCCCCTCGGGGAGAAGATGCCGGCAGGCAGATGAGGGGGCCACACGGCACGCCCTTCATTGCCTGACTTCGCTGAGCACCAGCGAAGACAAAATGAACGCCCCTCACCCAATTACGTCCGGCTGATCGACACCCCACCATCCGCCAACATCGCCGTCCCCGTCACGAAGCTAGACAGGTCGGACGCCAGGAAGAGCGCCGCATTGGCGATCTCTTCTGGCAGCGCCATGCGTTTCAACGCATGAAGCCCATTGACGAAGGCGAGCAGTTCCGCGGTGGCATCGGGCGCGTTAGTGATGCTGGCAGGCGTATCGGTCCCACCAGGCAGCAGCGCGTTGACGCGGATTTTGCGGGACGCGAGTTCAACGGCCAGCACCTGCACGAGACCGATTAGGCCGGCCTTGCTCGCCGCATAGGCGCCCATGCCGGGCATGCCGGCATTGTAGCCGACGAAGGTGGAGGTGAAGATCAGCGAACCGCCGCCCTCTCCCATCGCCGCCGACTGGTGCTTGGCGCCGAGGAAGGCGGCCGTCAGATTGGTCTCGATCGTCTCGCGCCAGCCCTCCAGTGACACTCCTCCGACCGGCCCCATCTCGCCGAGTCCACCGGCATTGTTGAAGGCGATATCGAGCTTGCCGAACCGCGAAACCGCTGTTTCGGCCAGCCTTGCTTGCAGCGCCTCGTCCCTGACGTCGCCGGCAATGGCGACAGCCTCCCCGCCCTCTGCCTCGATCTCGGCGACGACGGCATCGAGTGCCTCCTGCCGCCGGCCGTTGATTACCAGTCTCGCGCCTTGGCGTGCAAAGACCTTCGCGGCCGCACGGCCGATGCCCGAGCTTGCGCCGGTGATGATCGCGGTTTTGTCGTTCAGAAGTGTCATGTCCGTTTCTCCTCAGTTGTCGAGGCATCCCAGATCTCAGACATCAGTCGATACAGCCACCCGTTTCCCGCGCGCAAAGGCAAAACTCGCCGAATGCGATGGTCTTGATCGGCGATCAGTTTCGCAACCGGGTTGGGAAGGAAATCATAATGGCCACATCGGATTCGCGAGCTAGATCGGCATTTGACGCAAGTTCCAAATAGTCGCCTGCCGTAACGTCAGCGTCATTGTGCGCTGCATCATCGATTTATCCCGGGTGTGACATTCATCCGATTCCCTTCATGTATCTTCCCGACTAAGAAGGACCGCACAGGTAAAGGGAATCTCTTCATGTCGCGGTCACGCAATACCGAGGGCGCCATCTATATGAGCATGGCGATGGCCGGCTTTTCCGCGAGCGACGCACTCTCCAAATCGGTGATCGCCCATATGAATGCGGGCGAGATCATGTTCCTGCGCGGCCTTTTCACAAGCCTGCTCGTCTACCTGATCGCCAGGAAAATGGGCGCGCTGCGCTCCTGGCGCGTCGTGCTGAAGCCGATGATCATTCTCCGCATCATCTGCGAGATGCTCTCTGCCGTCACCTATATCACCGCGCTCGGCATGATGCCGATCGCCAATGCCTCAGCGATCCTGCAGTCACTGCCGCTGGTCGTCACCTTCGGCGCCGCGCTCTTCTTCAAGGAGCCTGTCGGCTGGCGGCGCTGGTCGGCGATCATCGTCGGCCTCGTCGGCGTGATGATCATTATCCGCCCCGGCCCCGAAGGGTTCACCGCCGCCGCCCTCCTCTGCGTCGGTGCGGTCATGACGACGGCCGGCCGCGATCTTGCCACCCGGTCGATCGATCCGCAGATTCCATCGCTGATGATCACCGTCATCACGGCGACTTCAATTTCCTTCTTCGGCGCGTTGCTCATCCCGGTGCTCGGCGCTTGGCAGCCGGTCAGCCTGACCTCGCTCGGGCATCTTTTGCTCGCCTCGGTGCTCGTGCTCGTGGGATACCAGTCGGTTATCCTTGCCATGCGGACCGGCGAAATCTCCTTCGTGGCGCCCTTCCGCTATACAAGCCTGATCTTCTCCTCGCTGCTCGGCTTCTTCTTTTTTGCGGAAGTGCCGGACAGCTGGACGCTCGCCGGTGCTGCAATCGTCATCGCTTCCGGCCTCTATACGTTCTATCGTGAGGCCAAGCGCCACGTTTCGCCGGTCGCGCAGGAGTCCGAACCGCGCGTGCCGGTGTGAAGAATTCCGAGGCAGGATGATGGCTGAGTTCTCGTTGGACAGATCCGCTATAGCAGGCGTCGTGCTGGCCGGCGGCCGCTCGCAGCGAATGGGCCGCGACAAGGCGGAGCTGATGCTCGGAACCGAGAGCCTGCTTCGCCATGTGCTGCTCCGTCTCTCGCAGCAGGTCATCTCAGTTGCTGTCAACGCTGACGCAGTCGCCGAGGACGTGGCCGCGGTTCCCGACCGCATTCCTGGCAAGGCCGGGCCGATGGCCGGCATCCACGCGGCCATGGTCTACGGCGCTGGCCTTCCGGCGATTTCCTATGTCGTAACCGTCTCTGTGGATTGCCCGTTCTTTCCCATCGATCTCGTCGCCCGTCTGGCCGCAGCCCTGGAGCGCCCGTCGCAGATCGCCATTGCCGCCTCCGAGGGCCGCAGCCATCCGGTCTTCGGTCTCTGGCCGGTGACACTGGCCGCCGATCTGGAAGCCTGGATCGCTTCCGACGAGAAACGCCGCGTGCGTGACTTCCTGTTGCGGCATGACGTTACGGAAGTGGCGTTTCCGCTGCATCCGACCCGCGCCAGCCTGCTCGACCCTTTCTTCAACATCAACACGCCTGACGATCTCATCGAGGCGCAACGCTGGCTGGAGGCCCTGCGCACATGACCGCACCGAAAATCTTCGGCATCGCCGGCTGGAAGAACTCGGGCAAAACCGGGCTTGCCGTCCGGCTGGTGACGGAATTCACCAACCGCGGCTACCGGATCTCGACGATCAAGCACGCCCATCACGATTTCGATATCGACAAGGTCGGGGCCGACAGCTATCGCCACCGCCAGGCCGGCGCCCATGAGGTCACCATAGTCTCCGGCACTCGTTATGCCATCATGCATGAGCTCCGCGGCGCCCCCGAACCCGCGTTCGAGGAAATCCTCGCGCGGCTTGCCCCTTGCGATCTCGTTCTGATCGAAGGCTATAAGCGCGAGCCGATCCCGAAGATCGAGGCGCGACGCCTGGAGGCCGCCAATCGCGAGCCGCTGGCGCCGACCGATCCTCATATCTGCGCGATCGCCGCCGATCACACCGTACCAGATACGTCCCTGCCGGTCTTCGATCTAGACAACACAGGCGCCATCGCCGATTTCATCGCGGCTGTCGTCGGCCTTGGACAGGTTAGCGCCTGAAGCACCTGCATTGCGGCCAGGTCTCAAAATCGGAGGCGCCGCGCTTGCCATTGCCTTGGTAATTTCCTTGGCGAGTTGAGTCTGATTATAGGGCTTTGCCAATCTCGGAAGATCAATGTCCGTGCCGGCGGGAAGATCGGCGTAACCTGTCGCCAGAACGATCGGCAGGTGCGGGTACAGGCCCCGCGCCGACTGGGCGAGCTGCGCGCCCGTCATGCCGGGCATCGAATAATCGGTGATCATCAGGTCGAAATGCTCACCGCTCCTGATGAGCTCGAGCGCCTCGGAGCCGGAATTTGCTTCGACGACCTCGTGGCCGAGATCTTCCAGCATGTCGACCGAACTCATCGCGATCAGCGCATCGTCATCAACCAAAAGAATCCTCAACCTCGACGCGGCTTGAGGTGCAGGCAATTCATCGACCGGCCGCTCGGGGCGCAGTCCGGTCGCCGGAAGCCACAATTCCGCGGTCGTTCCTACCCCGACGTCACTTTTCAGAACAAGAGCGCCGTTGAGCTGGACGGCAAGCCCGTGGATCATCGACAGGCCCAGACCTGTCCCCTTTCCGAGCTCCTTGGTCGAAAAAAACGGATCGACTGCCTTCTTCAGCGTGTCCGCATCCATACCGATGCCGCTATCGGCGACCGCAAGCACAAGATAGCTGCCCTCGCCGACATCGCGATCATTACCTATCACCTGTTCCTCGCGCAGGGATATGCACAGCGTGCCTCCTTCCGGCATCGCATCACGGGCATTGACCGCAAGATTGAGCAGCGCCAGTTCCAGCTGGTTCGCATCGGCGAGCGCCGGCGGCAACGCAGCCGGCAGCATGGTCTCGATGCTGACCGAGGGGCCGACCGAGCGCCGCAGCAGGTCGTTCATCCCAAAAACCAGCTCGGCGAGATCGACGGGCTTGACCTGCAGATCCTGTTGTCTTGCAAAAGCCAGCAATCGCTGCGTCAGCGCCGCTCCCCGCCGTGCGCCCTGCAGTGCACCCTCGACCAGACGCGTCGCCTTGGCATCTCCGGCGACATGCTTTCCCAGCAGCTCCAGATTTCCAAGAACGACCATCAGCAGGTTGTTGAAATCATGGGCGACGCCGCCCGTGAGTTGGCCGATTGCCTCCATTTTCTGGGATTGGCGAAGCTGCTCCTCGGCGCGTTCACGCTGGGCAACCTCCTCGATCAGGGTCTGATGGGCAGCGTTGACCTCCCTCGTCCGCTCCCTGACGCGTTCTTCGAGATTTTCGTTGAGCCGTCTCAGATTTTCCTCGGCGGTCTTGCGAGCCGTGGTGTCGGAGCAGACGCCGACGAGCTTCTTGGCGGAACCATATCTGTCGGCATAGAGTTGCGCGTGGACCTCTGTCCAATGCAAGGATCCATCCGGCCAAATCGTCCTGTGCTCGATCGAATAGTCCCGCCCGGTGTCGATCGTCTGGCGCAGGCTTGCCTGCACCAGATTCCGGTCCTCGGGATGGATGCTTGCGATCAAATCGTCGTAAGTCACTTCATCGTCTGGATCTCGGCCGAAAATCGCCTTGCATGTCGCCGAGACGGACAAGGCCGTCGAGGACAGTTCCAGCTCCCATGCCCCGAGACGACCAGCGGCGAGCGCCGTCTGCAGCCGCCGCTCTCCCTCGCTGAGGGCCTCGAGCTGCGCGCGCGCTTCGTACTGGCGCTGACGTCCCTTCAGGGCAGTCCGGGCAACGCTGATGAAGGACGTTGCATGGAACGGCCTTTCGAGGAAGGTGACGTTGCCGAGTACCTCGGAAAGCCTGGCGGCACCCGGATTTCGTTCAGGCCCGCCACCCCGCGTGGTCAGCACGATGAACGGCAGGTCCGACCAGCTCGGCTGTGCCGACACCCAGGCGGCGATCGCCTTCAAATCGCTCGAGCGAACCGCTTCTTCCGTCAGAACGCCGAACGCGATGTCATCGCTGAGTGACGAGGCGAACATGGAGAGGTCGGCTGCGGCAATGGATGCTAGTCCGGCCTCTTCGATCAGCGAAATAGCCACCCAGGCGTCACGCCCGGCGGGGGCGTAGATCAGTGCTTTCGGTTTGCCGGAATTAGGAATTGCCGCTATCCCCACCATCGCTCGACAGCAGCGGCGCCGAAGTGCCGATGAATTCAGGCACGCCGCGAAGAACGCCCTGGAACCCGATGAGGGGCTCTCCAAGCGTCAGGCCGGAAGCGTCGATGCGGTACTCCCGGATGGTATCTTCGTGAAAGCCGGTCCGCTTCTTGATCACCGAAACCGCCCGCCGTACCTTTCCCGCAGCCTCGAAGTAGCGCAACAGAATGACGGTATCGGCGAGATATGTAACGTCGACGGGTGCCTTCATGTCACCAACCAATCCATGTTGGGCGACGGTCAGAAAGGTGTTGGCGCCACGCCTGTTCAGATATTGCAGCAGCTCATGCATGTGAAGGATCAGCGAGTTCTCATCCGGCATTGAAGACTGATATCCGTTGATACTGTCGATGATGACTGTTTTTGCTCCCGATTTGTCGACGCAGTCGCGCACCCGGTGGGCGAATTCGCCCGGCGACAGTTCGGCGGCATCGAGCTGTTCGATGTGGATTTGATCCGCATCCCTCATCGCTTCGAGATCGATTCCGAGCGCCTTCAGGCGCGCAAAGAGCAAGCCGAGCTCCTCGTCGAAGATGAAGGCCGCCGCCTTCTCGCCCCGTGCGACCGCCGCCGCCAGGAACTGAAACGAAAACGTGCTTTTGCCTGTGCCGGAAGGACCGAGGATAAGCGTGCTGGAACCTCGTTCAAGGCCGCCCCCAAGAAGAAGGTCCAGCTTCGGGATATTGCAGGAAATCTGATCACGGAGGTACGTCGATCTGTGTTCGGCGGCAACAAGACGGGGAAACACCATGACGCCGCCGGTCTGAATGATGAAATCGTGATAACCGCCCCGGAAGGCTTGTCCGCGATATTTTATGATCCTTAGACGTCGGCGCTCGGAACCGTAACTCGGCGCCAGTTCCTCGAGATGGATGACGCCGTGAACGACACTGTGCACCGTCTTGTCGAGCACGTCGGAGGTGAGATCGTCGAGCAGAAGGACCGTCGCGCCCCGTCGGGCAAAATAATGTTTGAGCGCCAGGATCTGGCGACGGTAGCGAAGCGAGCTTTGTGCAAGCAGCCTTATCTCGGAAAGGCTATCAACAACCACGCGGCGAGGATTGACGCGTTCGAAAGCGGCAAAAATCTCCTTTGTCGTCTCCCCAAGTTCGAGATCCGACGAATAAAGCAGGCTCTGCTGCTGATCGGCATCAAGCAGGCTTTCCGGCGGCACGACCTCGAAGACCTCGATATTGCCGTCGATCAGCATCCCATGCGACGCGGCGCCGGCCCGCAATTCGCTCTCCGTTTCCGAAAGGGTGATGTAGAGTCCGCGCTCACCAAGCCGTGCGCCTTCGATCAGGAACTGCAGGGCAATGGTGGTTTTGCCCGCTCCCGGATTCCCTTCCAGTAGAAACACGTGGCCCGTGGAAAGTCCGCCCGCCAGAATTGTGTCCAAACCGGACACTCCGGTCCGAGCTTTCGTGGCAGGCACAGCAGTATTCATTCATTGTTTCCTTCAGTTTTTATTTGAAGTAGCGGCGACCGATAGAATGTCAAATCGGCCGCGCAGTCCCATTTGCCGCGGCTTCAAAGAGCTATGGAGGTCCGTTTGGGAAGGTCGTCGGCGCTGATCTGCATGCGTGGGCTGTCGGCCGGGAAACAGGCCTCTATCGCCGAAGGCGAAGGGCATCCACGACCAGCGCGAAAGCCGCCGAAGCATGCCGGCGGCTCGGATAGTAGAGATGGTAGCCGGGAAACGGCGGGCACCAGTCTTCTAGCACGCGCGTGAGCCGGCCGCTGGCAACATGCAATTCCACGGCATCCTCCGGCATATAGGCCAGCCCCGCTCCGGCGAGCGCCGCGTTCAGCCGCAGCGCAATATTGTTGAACACCAACTGTCCTTCGACGCGAACCTTCAGCTCGTGTCCGTCCTTCTCGAACTCCCACGCATAGATGCCGCCATAGGTCGGCAGGCGCAGGTTGATGCAGTTGTGGTCCATAAGATCCTGCGGCCTTAGAGGTTTCGGCCTTCTTTCGAAATAGGCGGGAGCGCCGACCACCGCCATGCGCATGTCAGGGCCGATGCGCACCGCGATCATGTCCTTCGCCACCTGTTCCCCCAGCCGCACGCCCGCATCGTAGCGTTCGGCGACGATGTCGGTCAGGCCGTAATCGACGATGATCTCGACATTGATATCGGGATAGTCAGGCAGGAGCTTTTCAAAAGCTGGCCAGAGCACCGTCTCCGCGGCATGCTCGCCGGCATTGATGCGGATGGTGCCTGCCGGCTTCTCGCGGAAAGCGCTGAGAGCTGCGAGTTCGGCCTCGATCTCGTCCATCCGCGGACCGATGGTGGCGAGCAGGCGCTGACCGGCCTCCGTCGGCGAGACGCTGCGCGTCGTGCGCGTCAGCAATCGCAGCCCAAGCCGCTCCTCCAGCCCCCGGATCGTGTGGCTGAGCGCTGATTGCGATACGCCCAGCTTCCCTGCCGCCTTCGTGAAACTCTGTGCGCGGGCAACGGCAAGAAAGACGACGAGATCATCAATGGCTGGGCGCGGCATTTATGAAACTTTCTCATAGGTCCTTGCCGCTGTTACCATCTAATCCGAGCCAAAGCCACGCGCTACCTGTTCTAGAACGCGGACAATCCTGTCCGGACCGCAGACACAGGAAGCACGATCATGGAAATCAAACGAAACGGTTCGCAGCCTTCGGCCAAGGGGCCGAAAGACTGGTTTACCGGCACGGTGCGCATCGACCCGCTGTTTTCCGTCACCGGTCCCGCTCGCGCCGCCGGCGCCAGCGTCACTTTCGAACCCGGCGCCCGCACCGCCTGGCACACCCACCCGCTCGGTCAGACGCTGATCGTCACGGCGGGCTGCGGCCGCGTCCAGCGCGAAGGTGGCCCCGTCGAAGAGATCCGTCCGGGAGACGTCGTCTGGTTTGCGCCGGGCGAACGGCATTGGCACGGCGCGGCGCCGACGACCGCGATGACTCATATCGCCATCCAGGAACAGCTCGACGGCAAGGTCGTCGATTGGCTGGAGCATGTCACCGACACTGAATATCAAGGCTGAAAGGAAACGGCGATGCAGATCCGTCAACTCGGAAAGAGCGGACTTCAGGTCTCGGCCATCGGTCTCGGCTGCATGGGATTGAGCTACGGCTACGGCCCGGCGACCAACCTTCAGGAAGCGATCGTGTTGATCCGGCAGGCTTTCGAAAGCGGCGTGACCTTCTTCGACACGGCCGAGGCCTATGGCCCCTATAAGAACGAAGAGCTGCTGGGAGAGGCTCTGGCGCCATTCCGCAACGAAGTGGTCGTCGCCACGAAATTCGGCTTCGACTTCGATGCCAATGGCGGCCAGAGCGGCATGAACAGCAGGCCGGAGCACATCCGAGCGGTTGCCGACCAGGCGCTGAAACGCCTGAAAACCGACGCCATCGACCTGTTCTACCAGCATCGCGTCGATCCAGACGTGCCGATCGAGGACGTCGCCGGCACCGTTAAAGCGCTCATCACGGAAGGCAAGGTCCGGCATTTCGGCCTCTCTGAAGCAGGCGTCCAGACGATCCGCCGCGCCCATGCCGTTCAGCCGGTGGCTGCGCTGCAAAGCGAATATTCGCTCTGGTGGCGCGACCCTGAACAGGACATCCTGCCGGCGCTCGAAGAACTCGGCATCGGCTTGGTTCCGTTCAGCCCGCTCGGCAAGGGATTCCTCACCGGCGCGATCAGCGAGACGACCACCTTCGACAGCAAGGATTTCCGCAATATCGTGCCGCGCTTTTCGCAGGAGGCGCGAAAGGCCAACCAGGCCCTCGTCGATCTGCTCGCGGATATCGCCGCGCGGAAAAAGGCCACCTCCGCTCAGGTAGCACTCGCATGGCTGCTGGCGCAGAAGCCCTGGATCGTGCCGATCCCCGGCACCACCAAGTCGCATCGCCTCCAGGAGAACATCGGGGCCGTGCAAGTGGAATTGACGTCCGAGGATCTCGCCAGCATCGAAAGCGCCCTCGCCACGATCAAGGTCGAAGGCGATCGTTATCCCCCGCATCTGCAGGCAAGGGTCGATCGTTGATTTGAGAAGCAGCCGCTCCCTGCGGCCGCTTTCATGATTCGCATCATTTCCTCGGCGCCGGCGCATTCTCCTGGAATGCCGGTATTGTCTCAAGCTTTGCGACGATTTCCGCGATATTGGGCCATTGGACGAGATCGAAGCCCTGGCGACGAGCGCTGATTGCCTGCGGGAAGAGGAAGATATCGGCAATACCAGGCCGATCCCCGACGGCAAAGGCGCCCTTCCTGCGGCCGGCGATCATCCTCTCGACGGCGCCCATCCCCTCGCCGATCCAGTGACGGTTCCAGGCGGCAATGGTATCAGCATCCGCCTGGAAGGCCGTCTTGAGATGCAGGCCGATCCGCGGCGGTAGCAGCGCATGGATCTCGGCTGCGATCGCAAGTGCGATCGCGCGGGCTTGCGCCCTGTCTTCGGCGTTATCAGGCAGGAGCGGCGGCTGAGGCTGAACCTCGTCGAGATATTCGACGATCGCCATCGACTGGGTGATAAGAACACCGCCATCGGTCAGCAAGGCCGGTACCAGCCCCTGCGGGTTGACGCTGCGATATCCGGCCTGCCGGCTCTCGGCCTCTTCGCCGAGGATGGTAACCGGATGCGCTTCGGCCGTCAGTCCCTTCAGGGCGAGCGCGATCCGGACCCTCGATGTCGCCGATGAAATCTCGTTTTGATAGAGCCTCATACTCTTTCTCCTTATTGGCCCGGGGACGTCGCGGCCACGAGGCCCGCGAGCGGCGACGGCTCCTGCGAGCTTACGTCGTAGATGCAGGGCGCCGCAAAAACCGCCGCTCCCAGAATGCAGATGATCATCAATCTCATCAAACCCTCCATCGGCGAGGCCGACGGCCTCGCCCTTGTTGTCTTACTTGCCGGCAGCCTTCGGCGAGCCGTTACAACCAGTCAGGCGGCGATCAAATCGACATCGATATTGCCACGTGTCGCCTTCGAGTAGGGGCAGGTCTGATGGGCTTCCTCGATCAACGCCTTCGCGACATCGGTTTCAATGCCGGGCATGCTGACCTTCAGCCGGGCCTGCAGGAAATAGCCGCCATTGCCCGTGCCGAGATCGACCTCCGCGTCGACGGCAAGGTCTGCCGGCAGCTTGACGTTCCGATTGGCGGCGGCAAAGCCGATCGCGCCGATGAAGCAGGCCGACCAGCCGGCGGCAAAAAGCTGTTCTGGGTTGGTGCCGGCGCGCTTGCTGCCGGGAGGCGACAGCTTGATGCTCAGTTCACCGTCGTCGCTGTGGGAAGCGCCTTCGCGCCCGCCGGTGGTGTGGGTCTTGCCGGTATAAAGCACCCTGTCGATCTTTGTCATGGAACACTCCTTGTGTTGCGTCGCTTTCAGCGACTGGGCCGCCTTGTGCGGCAGGGTTGACGGAGGGTGGTGTGACCGGCGGATGTATCGCCCATGTTTCTGAAATTTTCGGAAATGTCACAGAATGTAGCGTCGGCTATTCCATACATCTTGCCTTACAAATATCATGCAATTTTCACGCATACGCGGACATCATCTGATGGTGACTTCCGCCGCCAGTCCGCCACCGGAGCGATTGTAGAGCCTCAGAGATCCGCCGATCTTGGCCGTCAGTTGCTGGGCGATTGCCAGCCCGAGACCTGTGCCGCCCGTCTCCCGGTTGCGGGATTGCTCGAGCCGGAAGAAGGGCTGCATCGCGGCTTCGAGCATATCATCCGGAATGCCGGGTCCGCGATCCATAACGCTGATGACGGCGGAATTGTCAGCGCCTCGCTCGACGCTGATCTCGGCGGCGCCGGCAAACTTCAAGGCATTGTCGATGAAATTCGACAGGATACGGCGAAGGGCGTGCGGCCTGGTGAAGGCGGCGCCTTCAACCAGACCGACGACCGTAACGGCCTTTCCAGTGTCCTGATAGTCGTAGGCTATACTGTCGATGAACGAGGCGAGATCGATGCGGGCGTTCTTCTCTCCGCTGCCGTGGGCGCTGCGCGCATAGGCGATGCCGTCCTGGACGAGACGCTGGATCTCGGCGAGATCATGCACCAGCTTGTCCTTCTCAGGTGAATCCTCCGCCATGTCGGCGCGCAGCCGCATGCGGGTGATCGGCGTCTGCAGATCATGCGAGATCGCCGCCAGTATCTGCACCCGTTCCTCGAGATAATCGGCGATCCTCTCCCGCATCGCATTGAACGCTCTTGCCGCATGCGCCACCTCGCTCGGACCGGCCTCGCTCAAAGCCTGACCGTCCTTATCAGGATCGAGCGCATCGGCAGCAGCGGCGAGCTCGCCGAGCGGCCGGATCGCCTGGCGGACCGCAAACCAGGTGCAGAGAATGAGCAGCGCCATCTGGATCGCGAAAACATAAGGCAGCCATGCGGCGATCGGCATCACGCCTCTCGGTGTGACATCGATCGTCAGAGGAGTTCCGTCGCTCAGCGTAAGGTGCGCCTGCAGCCGGCTCACCTCACCCGGAATCCGTTCGACGCGGATTGGAAAGCGATGCCCGGCGGCCGCCTCTATCTTTCCTGCGATCTCCCTCGCCTTGCTGGAGCTGTCGGGCGCACCGGCAAGGCCAGTCCCAAGTTCGAAACGGTAGTTGCCGCGGCTCAGCCAGTCCAGAAGGTCGCCGCGCTCACTTGCCGGAAGCCGATCGAGAACGGCAATCGATGTCGCAACGTCGTTCTCCAGCGTGCCGAGCATCACCGCCTTGGCCGACATGTAGCGCTCCATATAGAGAACGCTGAAGGAGAGCCCATAGGCGAAGGCCAAACCGATCAAAAGAATGAGAAATATCCGCGATCGCAGAGTTCTCGGCCACGTCAGGTTCGCCAGGATGGGAATATCGGCTCTCATCGGCGCGGCTCAGAAATTTCGACCGGCACCGAGAAGACATAACCTTCGCTGCGCACCGTCTTGATATAGGTCGCCTCGCGCGCATCGTCCCCCAGGCGCTGCCGCAGGCGGCTGACAAGAAGATCGATCGAGCGATCGAAGAGTTCGGCGTCGCGGCCCTGCGTCAGGCTCAGAAGCTGGTCGCGGTTGAGCACGCGCTGCGGATGGTCGATGAAGACACGAAGCAGGCGGTATTCGGCACCGCTCAAGGCAATCGCGGTCCCTTCCTTGTCTAGAAGGTGACGTGCGACCGTGTCGAGCCGCCAGTCGCCGAAGGTCAGCAATTGTCCCGCCTCGCTGATCTGCAGGTTGGGCGGCAGCATGCGGGTACGCCGCAGCACCGCCTTGATGCGGGCAAGAAGCTCGCGCGCGGCAAAGGGCTTGGCGAGATAATCGTCGGCGCCCATCTCCAGCCCGAGGATTCTGTCCATCTCGTCCGTACGGGCCGTCAGCATCAGGATTGGTATCGCCTTGTGCCGGCCGGCGCGCAGTTCCCGGCACAACACCAGCCCATCGTCGCTGGGCATCATAACATCGAGCACGATCAGGTCGACGGCGTTGGCTTCCAGGAAACTGCGCATCTGCCGCCCATCCGCGGCAACGCTGGTCCTGAGGCCATTCTTCTGCAGATAGCCCGAGACCAGTTCGCGGATTTCACGATCGTCGTCGACGATCAGGATGTGATCGACATGATCCATATTGCCTATTCCTCACGATTGCGGCCGCGCCCGCCGCCTCGCTCTTATCGAAGTGCCAGATGCGACCTACGCATATTCCGCCCGCGCGAGCAACGAAGCTTTGCCGCCAATCAGAAGCGGTCGACGTCGATGACCGCCTGGGCGAAGGCCTGCGGCGCCTCCTGCGGCAGATTGTGGCCGATGCCGCCACCGATCGTGCGATGTTCGTACCTGCCGGAAAATTTTCCGGCGTAGGCGGAAGGTTCCGGATGCGGCGCACCGTTTGCATCGCCTTCCATGGTGATCGTCGGCACCGAAATCATCGGCAGAGCGGCAAGCTTCTTCTCATAGGAATCGTATTTCGCCTCGCCGTCGACAAGCCCCAGGCGCCAGCGGTAATTGTGGATGACGATCTCGACGTGGTCGGGATTGTCGAAGGCGGCAGCGGATCTGTCGAAGGTCGCATCGTCGAAATTCCACTTCGGCGACGCCGTTTGCCAGATGAGCTTTGCAAAGTCGTGTGTGTTGCTCTGATAGCCCAGGCGGCCGCGTTCGGTGGCGAAGTAGAACTGGTACCACCAGGCAAGTTCCGCCTTCGGCGGCAGCGGCTTCTTGTTGGCCTCCTGGCTGCCGATCAGGTAGCCGCTCACCGATACCATCGCCTTGCAGCGCTCGGGCCACAGCGCGGCCATGATATTGGCGGTCCGTCCGCCCCAGTCGTAACCGGCAATGACAGCCTTTTCGATCTTGAGCGCATCGAGCAGGGCGATCATGTCGGCGGCAAGCGCCGAAGGCTGGCCGTTGCGCGGTGTCTTGTCATCGAGGAAGCGGGTCGTGCCGTAGCCACGCAGATAAGGCACGATCACTCTGTAGCCGGCCGAGGCAAGCAGCGGCGCGACATCGACGAAACTGTAAATATCGTAGGGCCAGCCATGAAGCAGCAGCACGACCGGGCCATCCGCCTTTCCAGCCTCGGCATAGCCGATATCGAGCACATCGGTTCTGACCTGCTTCAGCGCTTCGAACGACGTATTGGTCCCGGCCTTTACGCCAGGCAGCGCTGCGCTAGAAGACTGCGGCTGTTGGGCTGCGGCCGCTCCGGCCACGCCGAATTCGACGGCTGCAAGTGCGATTGCCGTCATGCCGAAGAAACGGCGGCGGTGATGATTGATTTGCTCTGACATCTGTCTCTCCTGTCGAATGGATCACGGCGCTCAGATGACGTTCGGCTTGTATCGCCCATATGTCACAGGCTGCGGATTTTGAATGCGAGTGTAACCTCCGCCTGCCGAGATACATTCTGATACAAAAGCGCCGCCTCGGCAGGGCATCCGGCGGGCTATGGCCGTTTTCACCGCCGCCTGTGCGGAAAGGCAGTTTGTATTCTTTTGTATCGCGGGCACTCCAGCGCGATAGTTCGGTACATTTTCGCATCAAACCAGACACATCGGAGATACCTCCGCCAGGCTATCTCCCAGCCGTTGCTGGTTCAGGCGCATCGCCGTCCAGAGCCCGATCAATCGGTTTCAAAGGAAACGATGATGACACTTCTGATCATTGCCTATCTTGGAGGCGTGCTGACCATCCTCAGCCCCTGCATTCTCCCCATCCTCCCCTTCGTCTTCGCCCGCGCCGGTCAGCCCTTCGTCAAGAGCACACTGCCAATGCTGGCCGGCATGGCCGCCACTTTCGCGCTTGTCGCCACGCTTGCCGCCGTCGGCGGTAGCTGGGCCATTCGCGCCAATGAATATGGCCGCCTCGCCGCGATCGTCCTGCTCGGGCTCTTCGGAGTGAGCCTGCTGTCGCCGCGCTTCGCGAGCACGCTGGCCCGCCCGATCGTCGACCTCGGCAACAATCTTCTGAACGCCAGCGGTGGCGGACGCACTGCGCCGTCGGTCAGGAGCGCGCTCATCCTCGGCGTCGCCACCGGCCTGCTCTGGGCGCCCTGCGCCGGACCAATTCTCGGCCTTGTGCTGACCGGCGCGGCATTGCAGGGCGCCAACCTGCAGACAACCGCCCTCTTGATTGCTTATGCCGCCGGTGCTGCGACGTCGCTTGCCGTCGCCTTGCTGATCGGCGGTAAAATCTTCGCCGCGATGAAGCGCTCGCTCGGCGTTGGCGATCGAATCCGCCAAGCTGTCGGCGCTACCGTGTTGGCGGGCGTGGCGGTGATCGCGCTCGGTCTCGACACCAGCCTCTTGGCGCGCCTTTCCTATGCCAGCACCGCCTCGCTGGAACAGACCCTGCTGGACAGGCTGCATGCCAAGCCCGTCGCCGGCACGCCCTCTGAGGTGGCGAGCAGCGACACAATCATTCCCGCGGCCGATGGAAGCAAGCCTTTCCACAGTGATCTGCCCGTCGAAGCTTACGCGCCTTCGTTCGACGGCGCGGTCGAATGGCTGAACTCGAAGCCTCTGACCAAGGAGCAGCTGCGGGGCAAGGTGGTGCTCGTCGACTTCTGGACCTATTCCTGCATCAACTGCATTCGCACCATTCCTTATGTCAGAGCCTGGGCGGAAAAATATGCGGATCAGGGCCTGGTCGTCATCGGCGTGCACGCGCCGGAATTTGCCTTCGAAAAGAAGATCGACAACGTCGAGAAGGCTGTCGGCGACTTTCAGATCGGCTATCCCGTTGCGATCGACAATGACTACAAAATCTGGCGCGCCTTCGAGAACAGCTACTGGCCTGCCGCCTATCTGATCGATGCCAAAGGTCAGATCCGCTATCACCATTTCGGCGAAGGCAATTACGGCAGGACTGAAAAGGCCATCCAGGACCTGCTGCGCGAAACGGGCAACCAGATGGTGGAAACGGCCCCGGTTGCGCCCGATGCCAAGGGTGTGGAAGCGGGTCCCGACCTAGCCAACATCGGCTCCGCCGAGACCTATCTCGGCTACGCACAGGCCGAAAATTTCGTCTCTCCCGAAGGGCTGCAGGCCGATACGACGCAGAACTACTCGATCGCCAAGCCCGGCATCAATGCATGGGGCCTGTCTGGCGCCTGGACCGTCGGTAAGGATCACGCAACGCTCGACCAGCCGGGGGGCGGCATCGCCTATCGTTTCAGCGCCCGCGATCTGCACCTCGTGCTCGGACCCGGCGCCGACGCCAAACCGGTCCGTTTCCAGGTGAGGCTCGATGGCAAGGCGCCCGGAGCCGATCATGGCTCTGACATCGACGCCGACGGCAATGGCACGGTCACCGCAACGCGGCTTTACCAGCTCGTTCGCGAGTCCGGCGCCGTCACCGCCCGCACCTTCGAAATCCGCTTCCTCGATCCGGGCGTCCAGGCTTACGCCTTCACCTTCGGCTGAACCCTAAGAATTTCAAATCCCGCCCTTCAACATCACCAAAAGGAGTGACCCCATGAATAAGCATCTGATTTTCATCGCAAGCCTTGCATTTGCCACCGCCGGAATCGCCTTTGCTGCCGAGGCTGCGGCGGTCAAGAACATCGTGATCGTCCACGGCGCGCTGGCCGATGGCTCGGGATGGCGAAAAGCGACCGAGATCCTCGAAAAGCGCGGCTTCAACGTCACCGTCGTCCAGGAGCCCCTCACCTCGCTCGACGACGACGTGGCGGCAACGAAGCGGGTTCTCGACCTCCAGACGGGACCGGTCCTGCTCGTCGGCCACAGCTATGGCGGCATGGTAATCACTGAAGCTGGTCACGATCCACATGTCGCTGGCCTCGTCTATGTCGCAGCGTTCCAGCCCGACAAGGGGGAAAGCCTGCTGAGCCTCGCCAGCTCGAGGCCGGCCGGCAGTATGGATATCAAGGAAACGAAGGACGGCAAATATCTCTATCTCGATCCGGGCGCCTTCGCCGCGGCTTTCGCGGCCGATCTGCCGAAGGCCGAGGCCGATTTCCTGGCAAGATCGCAGGTCTTCGCCGCCAAGCAGGCCTTTTCGGCCAAAGTCGGAAGTCCGGCATGGCGGACGAAGCCGAGCTGGTCGGTAGTCGCCACCGAGGATCGCTCCATCAATCCCGAGCTGGAGCGTGACATGGCCAAACGAGCCGGCAGCGACATGACCGAGATCAAGGGCAGCCACGCCGTCTTCGCATCCCAGCCGGAGAAAGTCGCCGACGTGATCGAAAACGCGGCTACGAAAGCCGGCCGATAGAGAAGGTAAGAAGGCCACTTCCCCTTCTCCCGGCGAGAGAAGAGGAGGTCAGCGCCCCTCCCTGACGCCAGGGAGGGGCGGATCAGCTACTGGTTGGCGGCGACCGGACGCACCAGCGGAGTGACGCGACGGATGGTGACGCGGCGGTTTTCCTGTTCGGGGCCTGGCGTGTTGACCTTCAAGTAACGTTCGCCGTAGCCCTGCGTCGCCATGTTTTCCGGCGGAATGCCATAGACGTCGGAGAGCACATTGGCGACCGATTCCGCCCGCTGGTCGGAGAGGACCAGGTTGCTCTGGTCGGAACCGACGGCATCCGTATGGCCCTCGATCAGGAAGGTCTCGCTCGGATCTTTCTTCAGAACCTGGCTGATCGCGTCGGCAACCTTGCGCAATGTGCGCGCCTGGGTCATCGGGACCTCGGCGCTGCCGGTCGCGAAGGTGATCGTATCGAGGTCGATGCGGCGCACCTTGTCGCGAATGCGGGCAGAATACTTCACTTCGTCAAGCGAATAGACACGCTCCACCTGCTCGACGGGCGGCTCGCTGAGGAATTCGTAATAGTCCCGGTCAGGATCGCTGCTGGTGTCGATGATATAGTCGTTAAGCGGGACACGCAGCCGCATCGGCGGCAGATCAGCGCCCGGGTCATCGAAATAGCCGCGATCAGGATCCTCATAGAGATCAGGTGAGTAGTAGAGCACGTATTCGCGCCCGCGGGAATCGACGCGCGACCGCTGGATGATGTCGCCGTAGCGGTTACGGATGGTGACGATCCGATAGCCTTCCGGCCGGGTGATGATCTCGCGATAGCGATTGTCCGGGAGCTCTTCATAGATCGGCCGTTCACCGTCGCGCAGGAACCGCCTGTCGTCGTCGCTACGCACGATCACCTGATTGTTGTACTGGATGATCACCCGGTTATCGTCCGTTTGATCCTCGATGCGCGCTCCCTCGGGACGGGCAAATTGCGGCCGGGTGTCGAGCCTCGTGCCCTTCTCGCTGGTGACCGCCTCGAGCTTGATCGCCGGCGCCGCAGCGGCGGCAGGAGCCTG
This sequence comes from Rhizobium sp. Nf11,1, assembly GCF_050587665.1. Lineage (NCBI taxonomy): Bacteria > Pseudomonadati > Pseudomonadota > Alphaproteobacteria > Hyphomicrobiales > Rhizobiaceae > Rhizobium > Rhizobium sp. Nf11,1. The sequence continues at coordinate 101,406 of NZ_JBOBHU010000010.1, forward strand.
CGCATCCGCATCCGAGGTCGGCACCTTCACCTCCTGACTTTCGGCCCGCAGCTTGTCGCGGTCACGGCGACCTTCCCGCCCCTTGCTGCGATCGGCATCCTTGTCGCTGTCAAGCACGGCGGCACCGTTCTCGACCGGCAGCACGACGGTCTCGTTGCTCTTGGCCGGATCTGCGGCGATCTTTTTCCGGCGCTCCAGTTCCTCGGGAGAAACCTTTTCCGGTGCCGGAATGGCCTGCTCCACCTGCTGTCCGCCGCTGGCATCCGGCAGCGGCTGGGCCGTGTCGGTGGCGGGCGCAGCCGGCTGTTCGCCAGCGGGCTGTTCGCCGGCGGGCTGTTTGGCGACGGGTTGCTCACCGGCGGGCTGTTTGGCGGCAGGCTTTGCAGCTGTGCCCTCCGTCGGCGCTTCGGCGGGCGCAGCTTCAGGAGCGGCCGCCTTGTCTTCGGCTGGCTTCACCGCCGGGGCTGCAGCCTCGCCCTTCTTCGGCTTCTTGGCTGGCGCTTCGGCAGCGGGTTTTGCTTCCGGCTCAACTGCAGGCTTGGCCTGTTCCTCGGTGGGCGTCACCGCCTCGGGAGCGGCGGTCTCGGTCTTAGCCTTGCTCTTATCTCGGCTCTGGGCCTTGTCCTGACCCTTCTTGCCGCCTTCCGGCTTGACCTCGGGCTGGGCCTGTTCGGTCTCCGGCTGGGCTTGCTTTGCCGCCGGCTGCTGTTCAGGGGCCGGCTGAGCCTCCGGCTCGGCCTGCTCAGTCTGCTGCTTCTTCGGCTTTCTCGGCTTTTCCTGCGTTACCGGCCGCTGTTCTTCCTGTTGCGGCTCGGCCTCCGGCTGGGCTGCCTGCTTGGCTTTCCGCTCCGGCTTGCTCTCGGCCTTCGGCGCGGGCTCCTCCTTCGGCGCTTCGGCCTTCGGCGGCTCCGGCTCCGCCTTGGGTTCGGGCGCAGGCGCCTCCCTGCGCTCGGCCTTCGGCTTCTCGGCAGGCGCCTCCTTCGGCTGCTCGGCGGCCGGCGCCTGTTCGGCCGGGGCTTCCCCCTTCTGCTTGCGCTTCTTCTTCAAGAGTTCCTCTTCGGAGGGCGCGTCCTGCGCCACCTCGAAGCTGCCCTGTTCGATCTGCCGCACGGCCGCAGCCTCGGTCGTAGCGCCGCGCGCGGCCGCCACTGCCGATGCCGGCTGCAGCGCCAATGAGAGAGAAAGCAGCGGGAAAGCTGCGCTTGCAAACAATCTTGATTTCTTGCCCATCGGGTTTCCTCGATCCTGTTTGAGCTTCCTGAAGGCCGACAGGCCTCGGTTCGCCCTAGTTTCGCAATGAGGCGAAACGGCGAATTGGCAAAGTGCCAAACCGCCGATTTGTTCCGTTTCTAGGAATCAGCGGATTAACCTCCGGTGAATGTTGCAGTCTGCTTTCGTTCATCTCACCTGTTATTTGCACCGCACAACTGGTGGGAATTTCTGTTGCATTTCCGTGAAAAAAAGTCTGATTATCGCCGCAAGGCGGTGCCCGTCACCGTTGAACAGCAGCCGTCAGCCCAAGAGAAAAAAGCGCGATGGCTACCAACAGAGAGGATCCTCATGCATATCTCTACCCGTATCTTCGCGGCAGCCTCGATCGCGGCAATGTCGCTCTTTGCCGGTTCGGCCATGGCCGATGGCGAGAAATACGTGATCGGCACCGATTCGACCTATCCGCCCTTCGAATTCGTCGATGCCAGCGGCACCATCCAGGGCTTCGACATCGATATCGCCAAGGCGCTCTGTGCCGAGATGAAAGCGGAATGCTCCTTCGTCAGCACCGATTGGGACGGCATCATCCCGGCTCTGAACGCCAAGAAGTTCGATATGATCGTCTCCTCCATGTCGATCACGCCGGAGCGCCTGAAGCTCGTTGACTTCTCCAACAAGTACTACAACACGCCTCCGGCCATCGCCGTGCCGAAGGATTCGAAGATCACTGACGTTGCCGGCCTCAAGGGCAAGGTGATCGGCGCACAGACTTCCACGACGCATGCCAACTACGCCGAGAAGCACCTCGCCGATACCGAGCTGAAGCTCTATCCCACCGCCGACGAATACAAGCTTGACGTTTCCAGCGGCCGCGTCGATGCCGTCATCGACGACGTCGTCGTTCTCTCCGAATGGGTCAAGTCCGACGCCGGCGCCTGCTGCAAGATCCTGACGACCCTGCCGGTCGACAAGGAAATCAACGGCGAAGGCGCAGGCATCGCCATCCGCAAGGGTGATCCGCTGAAGGAAAAGCTCAACACAGCGATCGCAGCGATCCGCGCCAACGGCGAATACAAGAAGATCCAGGACAAGTACTTCGATTTCGACGTTTACGGCGAATAAGAAATTCAGTATCTGGCCGATCAAGCGAATGGCGGAAGGCTTGCTCTTCCGCCATTTTTGTTTGACAAAGGTGGCAAGATCAAAACGGCAAAAGCCGTGAGGGGAATTCTCGCATGGGCGGATTGTTTTCCGCGCTTGGCTCCTTCTGGAGCTCACTTGTGCACATTTTCGATCCGCTATGCGGACCCGTCGGCATCTTCACCTGGTTGGGTCAGTCGACGATACTTGCCTGTGGCGATACTGGCTGGGGCGACGAGATCGCCCTTGGGCTGCAGGTCACCGTATCGGTGGCGATCGTCACCCTGCCCATCGGCCTCGTCATCGGTTTCCTCGTCGCGCTCGGCCAGCAGTCGGACGAAAAGTCCCTGCGGCTGGCGGCCGGTATCTATACGACGATCTTTCGCGGCCTGCCGGAGCTTCTGACGCTCTTCATCATCTATTACGGCATGCAGATGCTCATCCAGTCTCTCCTGGAGCTTGCCGGCTATGTCGGGCCGCCTGTCGAGATCAATGCTTTCTTCGCCGGCGTCATCGCGCTGTCGGTCGTCTTTTCCGCCTATTGCTCGGAAGTACTGCTCTCGGCCTTTCGCGCCATTCCCAAGGGCCAATATGAGGCCGGAGACGCGCTGGGCCTGCATCGCGGCCGCACTCTGCGCCTCATCGTTCTGCCGCAGCTCATACGCATCGCGCTACCCGGCCTCACAAATCTCTGGATGGTGCTTCTGAAAGACACATCCTACGTCTCGATCATCAGCCTTGCCGACATCCTGCGCCAGACGAATGTCGCCGTGCGGGTGACCAAGGAACCCTTCTTTTTCTATGGCATCGCCTGCTGTCTCTATCTGGTGCTCGCCATCCTCTCCTCCTTCCTGCTCGCCTATGTCGACCGCTGGGCCAAGCGTTCGGAGGTCCGTCGATGAGCTACGCCGAAACATTGATCCCGCCGCAGCCCGCGCCGCGCCAGGTGGCGAAGCCGATGACGGCGGCACGTCTTGCCGGCTGTATCTTCGTCGCATTTTGGGGCCTGCTGGCAGCGCTGCTGATCTTCACCGTCATCAATGGCTGGGATATCGAGAAATTCACCCGCTATGGCCCCCGCTATCTGCACGGCCTCTGGGTGACGCTCAGTCTTGTAGCCATTTCCGTGGTCTGCGGCGCACTCCTGTCGCTGCCGCTTGCTATGGCGCGCTTGTCGAAAAACAAGCTGCTGAACTGGCTTTCCTATGCCTATATTTATTTCTTCCGCGGCACACCGCTGCTTGCCCAGCTCTTCCTGGTCTATTACGGCCTCGGCGTATTCCGCCCCCAGCTGGAAGCCGTCGGCCTCTGGTGGTTCTTCCGAGACGCGTGGTATTGCGGCCTGCTCGCCATGACCATCAATACCGCGGCCTACCAGGCGGAGATTCTGCGCGGCGCAATCGAAAGCGTACCGCACGGGCAGCGCGAAGCAGCGGCTGCCCTCGGAATCCATAGGAGCATCGCCTTCCGCAAGATCATCCTGCCGCAGGCCTTCATCGTGGCGCTTCGCCCCTACGGCAACGAGATCATCCTATTGATCAAAGGCTCGGCCGTGGTGGCCATCATCACAGTACTCGATCTGATGGGCGAAACGCGCTACGCCTTCTCCCGCACCTTCGACTACCAGACCTATCTCTGGGCGGCGATCTTCTATCTCACCATCGTCGAGGCGCTGCGCCATCTCTGGGCCTGGATTGAGCGTCGCCTGACGCGGCATCTGAAACGGTAAGGCATAACGCCGAAAAGTATAATCGTTTCTGGGACAGGAATTGCTCAAACCGGCCTGGCAGCACTCGCTCCGTGATGCTGCCAAGCACTTGAAAATAAAAAAGAATACTTCCTCTGCAACGTATCTGTTAAGCTTGCGTTAACCATTCGCATGCTTCCATTTCATCCAGCGCTAATAAAGCGCGAGTGGGAACGAGAAGAAGCTGAATACGATGCACAAGGACATGGAAAAGCAACTGCAGGGTTACGGTCTGACCACCGCCCAGATCCTCTACCGCTTGCCGGATCACCCTACGATTCTGCAGACTTATGTCTGGCAGGATTATGACCTCGCCCCTGATTTTCCCGAAATGCGGGGTTTTCTGAAGTTCTGGCAGGAAAAGCTCGACGGACCGTTGCATTCGGTGCGCTACGTCCACCGCAAGCTGATCTCGGCCACCGAGTGGCGGGCGCTGAAGGGCGAGTTCATCCTGCACTGATCTGAGCGCGTCAGACATGCGCTTCGCCGTGGCCGAATTCGCCTTCGTCACGGTCCGGGCGCAGCGCGAAGACGAGGATGCCGAGGTAGAAGACGACGACGCCGATGATGACGGCAAGGCCGGGAACCGGCCCGAGCACTGCGTTGTCGATGACATAGGTCCAAGACTGCGCCTGCAGCGCTGGCATGCCCTCGGTCTGTAGCTTCGGCGTCGTGATCTTCAGACACCATGCCAGAAACAGGATGAAGTACATCCAGCCGTAATTACGCTTAAGCCGCCGGTGCATCGCCTCATGATAGCTGAGCAGAAAACGCGGCTTGCGCAGGCTGTTGGCGATGACCGTCGCCCATTCGCCCCGGGCCGCCGCGTCAGGCGCCAGGATCTGCGCGAAATAATTTCGTTCGATTTGCCGGATTCGGGCACGGTAGATATCAAAGAAGCGGTAGCGCCGCGCCTCGATCATCAGAAGCAGCGTCACCAGCATGATACCGAACAACAGCACGCCGTGATGCGAGGTGGGCGTCGACAACGACACCGAAAGCAGCGCCGCCACCACGGTGATCGCCCAGTTGGACGTCCGGTCGATGCGGTCGCGCCAGCTCGTCATCCGCCCGAGCTCACCGCGGTAATAGTGGCTAAGTGTATTGGTGATCTCGCCCGGCGTCGTGGGCAGCAGCAAAGGGCGCTCACCCTCTTCTTCCCTTGCCGGTCGTATCCTGTCTTGCTCCGCTTTCATGGCATTTCCTCCCGTCGTCTTCTTTTCGGTCATTCTGCGCCTGTAGCCGCGCCATTGCAAAACATCGAAAGCCGCCTTAGAGCCATGCCTGAAAACAGAAGGACATGAACCGCGATGGCAAAGAAGATCGACGAAGAAGCCCTTGCCGAGGCCTATAACCGCGCGCTGGCGCTGGAGAAATCCGGTGATGTCGACGCGGCGGTGGCGGCCTATGAGGACGTTTTGGCGATCGATCCCGAGGATCACGGCGGAGCCGCCGTGCGCATCGCCGCGATGGGCCGCGGCGAAATCCCGGTCAAGGCGCCTGACGCCTATGTCGAAACCCTGTTCGATCAGCATGCCGAGGTGTTCGAGGACGTACTCGTGGAGCAACTCGGCTATCACGTGCCGATGCTGGTGCGCCAGCGCCTGCAGGCATTGAAGCTCGGGCCGTTCAAGCGGCTGCTCGATCTCGGCTGCGGCACCGGTCTCACCGGCGGCGCGCTGCGGGACCTGTGCGAGGACATGACCGGCATCGACATATCGGAGAACATGGTCGAGATCGCCCATGAAAAAGATCTTTACGAGACGCTATTCGTCGCTGAGGTCGAGGATTTCCTCGACGACAACGACGAGGAGGCGTTCGACCTCATCACCGCCACAGACGTGCTCCCCTATCTCGGCGCGCTCGAGCCGCTCTTCTTCGGCGCCACCGAAAACCTGACACCGGGCGGCCTGTTCATCTTCTCCTCCGAAACCCTTCCCGAAGAGACGCTTGCCGGCCGCGCCTATATGGTCGGACCGCATCAGCGCTTCGCCCATGCCGATGCCTATGTCAGGGAACGTCTGACGGCGACCGGTTTCGAACTCGTCGAGGTATCGGAGATCAACGTCCGCATGGAAGACGGTCAGCCGACACCGGGCCACCTGGTGATCGCTCGATACATCGGCTGAGAGAATAGTTGCATGACCAGCGAAGTATCTATTGCGCGGCGCTGTCTAACCTGATACTTAGTCTTTCGGTAAAGTTTTCTACCGGATAAGAAAGGTCGCCGTATGTCGCTCGTGCTCTATGGGCATCCGCTCGCCTCCTTCTGCCACAAGGTGCTGATCGCGCTTTATGAAAACACGACTCCGTTCGAAAATCGCCTCGTCGATCTGTCCGACGAGGCTTCGCGCGCCGATCTCTTCCGCTTCTGGCCAATCGGCAAGATGCCGCTGTTGAGAGACGAGGCGCGCGACAGCACCATTCCCGAAACCACGATCATCATCGAATATCTCGACCATTACTACCCCGGCCCCGTGCGCCTGCTGCCGCTGGAGATCGATCGGGCGCTGCAGGTCCGCCTCTGGGACCGCTTCTTCGACCAATATGTCCAAGTGCCGATGCAGACCCTCGTCAGCCATCGCCGGCGTCCAGAGGGCACGGCAGACGAAATAGAGATGGCCGCCTGCAAAGCGACGCTCACCACTGCCTATGCGATGATCGAAAAGCAGCTGGGCGAAAGCCCTTGGATAACAGGCGATGCCTTCACCATGGCCGATTGCGCTGCAGCCCCGGCGCTCTTCTATGCCGAGACGCTGGTCCCGTTCTCACAGGAGCAGCCGAACCTTGGCGCCTATTATAACAGGCTGCTGGCGCGCCCGTCCTTTGCCAGGGCGCTGGAAGAGGCCCGCCCTTATTTCAAGTTCTATCCCTATCAGGACAGGCTGCCCGCCCGCTTTCGGGATGCGGCGGAATGATCGAAAACCAGGCGGATCTCGACCGCATGTTCCACGCGCTTTCCGACCGCAGCCGCCGCGGGATGATCGACCGCCTCGGCCGCGGCCCGGCCTCGGTCACCGAACTGGCCGCACCGCTCGCCGTCGCCCTGCCGACGGTGATGAAACATCTGCAGGTGCTGGAGGAGAGCGGGCTCGTGCTGTCCGAAAAATCCGGCCGGGTGCGAACCTACCGCCTGCAGCAGGATGCGCTCGCCGCTGTCGAGCGCTGGGTGGAACAGCGAAAGACCCGCCGGAACGCCGCCTTTGACAGGCTGGATCAATTTCTCGCCGATGAGCCGGAGACCCTCCCCGAATGACGACACGCTCTGCCGAACATACCACCTTCGTCATCGAGCGCCGCCTGAAGGCGCCCGTCGCCCGGGTCTTTCGCGCCTGGTCGACGCCGGAGTCGAAGCGGCAATGGTTTGCCTGCCACGGCGAATGGGTGCCGCTGGAATATGCGCTCGATTTCAGGCCGGGCGGCACAGAGAGGAACTATACCGCCGACACCGATGGGCTTCTGCACGCCTTTGACGCCCACTACATCGATATCGTGCCGGATACCCGCATCATCTATGCCTATGAGATGAAGCTCGGCCAAACCCGCATCTCAGCCTCGCTCGTCACCGTCGCCTTCAACGTCGAACCCAGCGGCACCAGAATGGTCTTCACCGAGCAAGTGGTTTTCCTCGACGGCTACGCCGACAACGGCGCTCGCCTTCAGGGCACTGAGATCGGCCTCGACAATCTCGAGCTCTTTCTCGAACGCAAGGCAAGCCCAATTCACTAACGCGGCCGATGACCCGTCACGCGCTGCTTGATCTTCCGCGAGCCGGCCGCGCGCACCGACGTATTCAGCGCTGCCGCGGCTCGAATGAGCGCCTTCAGCGCCTCCTCGTCGATCTCGTCGCCTTCATGAAAGTCGATGGCACGCCGGGTATTCCCGTCGAGGCTGGAGTTGAAAAGCCCGTTCGGATCCTCAAGCGACGCTCCTTTGGCGAAGGTAAGCTTGACCACGCTCTTATAGGTCTCGCCGGTGCAGATGATGCCGGCGCGCTCCCACACAGGAACCCCTCGCCACTTCCATTCCTCGACCACCTCGGGTTCGGCTTGCTTGATGAGTGCCCGGACCCGCGCGAGCATGTCGCCGCGCCAATCCTTGAGCTCCTCGATCCTCGCATCAATCAGTTGAGAGGGAGAGGCTTGCCCGTTCCCTTCCTTGGAATCGGTCTTCTTCATGCTTGCCGTCGCCTTCTTCATCTTTGTCGTTCTCCCGTCGCCGCGCATCAAAACCTCACATCCGTTCGCCGGGCAACCGGCTCGCCTGCTCTACCCACGAGGCGATCTGCGCCTCGTCGAAGGGATCGTCCTCGCGGATATTGAGGTAACGCACCTCTTTCTGCTTGGACTCGCCCGGCGGCAGAGGATGCAGCGACGCGCCCTTGAAGAAGGCCACCTTGATATAGCTGGCGTAGCAATGGACGCCGAGGAACCAACCCTGCCCTTCCATGCCGTAAAAGGGCGAGTTCCACTTGACCGCCTTGCAGACGCCGGGCACGGTTCTGGTGATCAGCGCATCGAGGCGACGCCCGATCTCACTTTTCCAGTCCGGCATGGCGGCGATGTAGGCTTGCACGGGCGCATCGCCGTAACCCTTGGGGATTTGCGGGTTGCCGCCCGACAGAAGCTTCGGCGCCGCCCCCGCCAGTTTGGCGGTCTTTTTCGTGACCTTCTCCGCGCCTTTCGACGTTCTGCCCGCCATAGATTTCCTCCTAACCGCCGATGCCTCCCACCTCGCGCCGTGCCGCGGCATAGGGCAGTACGAACAAGGTGAGACCGGTAACGAGAAGCAGCCCGAGCGGCAGCAGCGCCAAGAGCCCAATCCAGACCGCCGACTCCTCCTGCACCATGGCGATGATATTGGCGATGGCGACCAGCGTAAAGGCAATGGACAGCCAACGGTGGACCTGCCGAAACCAGTTGCTCAAGTTCAATGAAGCCTCCTCGAAATCAGCCCGACGGCCTCGCCCGCTCGGCGATGGATCAGTCAATCCGCGCCAACACCTGCTCCAGTTTGTCGAAGAATTGCGGCCACCCGCTCCTGGCGCCGCCATAGGCCTGCCGCTGATCCGACCGGAAACCCGACTGCTCCATGCGCAGATGCGTACCCGCGCCCGTGGACGTGAGCGTCCAGGTCACGACGGTTTCGAGGCCATAGGCGCCCCAGCTGTAAGCGAGGGTCTTGTGGGGCTCGACTTCCAGAACGCGGCAGTCGACCGCACCCCAATCGGCGTTGAAGTTAAAGCGATGGTCGACGACCGGCTTGAAGTCGCTTTTCATCAACCACTCCTGAATCAGGTGCGGCTGGGTCAGCGCCCGCCAGATCTTTTCCGCCGGAAAAGGCATCTCCCGCTCGATGACGACGGAACGTGTTTCGGTCGATATGTCTGTCATTGATCCATCCTCTTCAACAAATCTTCGAGGGCATTGAAGCGGCTTTGCCAGAAGCCGGCCATCTCGCTCGTCCAGTCGATGAGCGGCGCAAGCGCGCCGAGCTGCGCGCTATAATGCGTCTGCCGCCCCTCATGACGGTCGCGCACCAGGCCGGCTTGCTTCAGCACCCCGAGATGTTTCGAAACGACCGGCTGTGAGACCCCGGCCTGCGCCGTCAACGCTCCGACCGTCTTCTCCCCTTCCCGGCACAGCCGCTCGAAAAGCGCGCGCCGGGTGGGATCCGCAAGCGTCCTAAAGAGCACGTCCTGAACGTTCGACATTGAAGACCCATACCTATAAAGCTATGAATAAACCTATAGCCATTGAGATATGCGTATGTCAAGCGACGAACAGAAAGCGACAGATCGATCGGAAAAATCTGTAGCCAACCCGCCCGCGGATACGATAATCGAAAAGACCATGAACACGCAGCATAGCCCATCGGCTATACATAACATGAGCCGCTGGCCTCGAGGACAACCAACAGGCAAAGAAACGCCGGAAGCCGCAGACGGCTTAAATGCCGGCGCATGCCGAAGATCACCACCTCTCGCCTGCTTCGCTACCGCTCTCGGCATTCGGCGGCCAATCGCTCGCGAATGAAGCCGGGCCCGCCGGCAAGACGTTTCGCAAGCGGGCTCGCCGGATCGACCATGCGCCAATATGGCGTCACCGTCGAAAGCGGTTCGCCCTTCTCCAGCGCGCCAAAGGACAATTCGGCGATCGCACGCAAATGCCGCTTGACCGTCACCGGACAGCAGGCATCCGCTCCGTACTGGGCCGCGAGCCGGCGGCGCAGGACGCTGGCCTCAGTAAGAACACCTTCAGGCGCCAATCGAATCTGCTCTTCGATCATCTGCCGCGACGGAATAAGCATCGCCTGGGTGCCGCTGCGGCCCTTGCGACGTGGCTCGATCGTTGGAATTTCGTTCATGTCATCCCTCGGCAAACGTTATTCGTCGTTCCCATCTAGGGCTCGACTGAATGGCGACCAGCCTCACATGCGCCAACCGGAAGGAAGTCCCTCTTCACGGCTTTTCTGCTTGCGCCGTTTCGGTTAATCCTCAGGGCCTCTCACTCAGGAAAAGGATAGGACATATGGCAAAAGTCGCGTTCATCGGTCTCGGCGTCATGGGCTTCCCCATGGCTGGTCATCTGAAGACGAAGGGCGGCCATGATGTCACCGTCTACAACCGTACCGCCGAAAAAGCCGTGGCATGGGCCGAGAAATTCTCCGGCAAATCCGCCCGCACTCCGGCCGAGGCGGCGGAAGGTGCCGATTTCGTCTTCGTCTGCGTCGGCAATGATGAAGATCTCCGGTCGGTGACCTCGGGCGAGAACGGCGCCCTGCACGGCATGAAGCCGGGTTCGGTGCTGATCGACAACACCACAGCCAGCGCCGAGGTTGCTCGCGAACTCTATGCCGCGGCAAAGGAAAGAGGCGTCGACTTTATCGACGCTCCGGTCTCCGGCGGCCAGGCCGGTGCCGAAAACGGCGTTCTGACCGTCATGTGCGGCGGCGACGAAGCGGTCTTCGAGCGCGCTAGGCCCGTCATCGAAAGCTATGCCCGCATGGTCGGCCTGATGGGACCGGCAGGCTCCGGGCAGTTGACCAAGATGATCAACCAGATTTGCATCGCCGGCCTCGTCCAGGGGCTTGCCGAAGGGCTGCATTTCGGCAAGCGCGCCGGGCTCGACATTGAAAAAGTCGTTGAAGTGATTTCCAAGGGTGCGGCGGGTTCCTGGCAAATGGAAAACCGCCATAAGACCATGAATGCCGGCAAATATGATTTCGGCTTCGCAGTCGACTGGATGCGGAAAGATCTTGGCATCGTGCTCGCCGAAGCCCGCAGCAACGGCGCCAAGCTGCCGGTCACCGCCCTCGTCGACCAGTTCTACGGCGACGTGCAGGCAATGGGCGGCAATCGCTGGGACACCTCCTCGCTGCTCGCCCGGCTTGAGAAATGATCGGTCCCTCCTCCGATCCGGCTGAACTGATCGCGCATCTCGAAACGCTGCGCTCGGAGGAGAATGCCGCCGGAATGGCGCGATTCGGCATCGTCACCGACCGCGCCCTCGGAATTTCCAATCCTGATATCAGGGCAGTCGCGAGATTGGCGAAGAGGAATCACCTCAGGGCAATGCAGCTCTGGCGAAGCAATATCCGCGAGGCTCGGCTGCTCGCTCTCTATACCGCCGAGCCGAAGTGGCTGATGCCAGAAGAGGCAAGAACCTGGGCTCATGATTTCGACTCCTGGGAAATCGTCGACTGCGCCGCCGATCTCTTCGTCGAGGCGGGCCTGGACGAGCTCATTCCGGAATTCGCTGCCGAAGAGCGCGAATTTGTCCGTCGCGCCGCTTTTGCCATGATCGCTGGCGCCGCCGTCCATCGAAAGGGAGAGACCGATAGGGCCATTCTTTCCTGGCTGCCGCTGATCGAGGCGCATTCCGGCGATTCCCGCAACTTCGTTCGCAAGGCGGTCAATTGGGCACTGCGCAGCATTGGCAAGCGCAATCGCACCTGCCATGGGCCGGCGCTGGGGTTGGCGAAGCTGCTGGCTGAACGTCCAGATAAAACCGCCCGCTGGATCGGCAGGGATGCGGTCAGGGAGCTGAGCGGTGAAAAGCTGTTGGCGCGGCTGAAATAGCGCGATGCGTCCAAGGCTGAGGCTTTCGCCTCGTCGTCAATGATCCTTGGATTTTTCCACCAGAAAATCGATCAGCACTCTGACAGCCGGCGGCATGCCCTCGGCCGTCGTGAAGACGATATAAGACTGGCTTTCTTCCGACTGCCATTCCGGCAGCACCCGCACCAGCCTGCCGGCCTGCAGATCCGCCTCGCACGCGCTTTCGAGCAGAAGCCCGAAGCCGAGGCCGGCGCGGGCTGCATCGAGAATGGCGGTCATGCTGCGGCAGGTCAGCCTCGGCTGATGCCGGACTACCCGTTTGTCGTCATTCGGACCGATGAGTTCTCAAGTATGGAACGACACCGACGGGGTCATCGCCAGCGTCGGAAGATCGGCGAGCTCGTCGACGCAATTTAAACCGCCGATGCGTTCGAATGAGCGACGGACTTGCGACCAGGATTCGCCGCGCCCTGTCGAGCTTGCGCATCGTCAGGCTCGTCTGTGTCTCCGGCTCGTTGGTCGCCCTCACCTCAAGATCGATCCGTTCGTTGATGAGGTCGGCGCGGCGGTCGGAGCCGATAATCTGTAGCTTGATCTTCGGATAGCGTTCGAGGAATTTCAGGCAGTATGCCTCCGACGGAAATGTCGACCAGACCAAGCGGGCAACCCATCTGCACCACACCCTGAAGGTCGGATTGGGCCTCGGTGACGATCGATTTGGCGCGATCGGCCTCCTGCAGAATGGTCTGGCATCTTTCGTAAAAAGCTTGACCGATCTCTGTCACCCGGAAGTGACGGGTCGAACGCTCTATCAGCCGCGCGCAAGCCCGTCCCTCGATGCGACTGACCCGCCTACTCAATTTTGAGCGCGGTATTTTCAGATTGCTTCTGGCAGAAGCAAAACCACCGCTGGAAACGACGGCTGCAAAATATAAAAGTTGCTGAGATCGTCCATGCGAACAGCTATCCGAGAGTATGAATGAATGCCGCCCCGAAAGGGTTGTATCCTCTCTCCAGCAAAGCTGTAATCACATTGTCGGCATTGGATTCTTCTTTCCACGAACCGTCGCGGCAAAGCCAACCAATGCCCAATGTCAACCCAAACTCTCTTGAGAATAAGAATGGCCTCAATCAAGGCCTGCAGGATGCCGACGTGCGATACACAACATGCCGGTTCGACTTACCTGGATGGCGCTCTGAAAATACAGCCACAAGAGCGCGTGTCAAAAACACTGCAAGGACGGTCCGGCAGGGAAGACCGGACCCGTCCCCGTAGCTGATCGGAGGTCACTCGGATCAGAAACTGATTTGAAGCGTCCCCGATCAGAAGACCGGGGACGCTCACCAGGTGGATTAGAACGAACGCTGCAGGCGGAAGTAGCCCGAAGTGGAGTCGTCGCCATCATCCGGATCGAGGTACTGAACCGAAGCCTTGGCGTAGAAGTTGTCGACGATCTGGTAATCAACCGTCAGACCAACCTTCCAAGCATCGCCGGCGCCGTCGTAGTCGCTGGGAACGGTGTCACCCGCGCTGGCACCACCAATGTAGTTGCCGTAGTACTGGACGCCAGGAGTGATCTTGAGCTTGTCCGTTGCCTTGATGGCGTATTCGGCAGCCACTGCCCATTCAGCCGTCGAGTAGTAGGAGTTCGGGCCGGACGAGTATACGGCTGCGAGGCCGAGCGTGCCGGGGCCGATGTCAACCGTACCCATAGCGCGGATTGCGCCGTCTTCGTTGTCGACGTCCCAGCCGCCAGTGAGCTGGTAGCTAAAGGCACCAGCCTTGCCGCCGATGCCGAAGGCAACGCCGACATTGTTCGGACCATCGTCCGGAACGAGGAGACCGGTGACCGGATCCACGTCACCCTGGTAAACGCCGTCTTCCAGCTCATCGACGCTGAGGCCAGCGTAGAAGTCGCCGCTTTCGTACTGATAGCGGATGGAGTTGTGCAGCGTTACGACAGAACCGATGTCGTCGGTTTCGCCGGAGAGGCCATCGTCCCACCAGCTGTAGAACAGACCAGCGCGGAAGCCCGCGATGTCGAGGTAAGCGGAATCGAGAATGGCTTCCTGGTTGGAGGCATTGTCAGCATTGAACTGCATGACGATGACGCCAGTCAGCGGACCATACTCGGTGTCGCTCTTGGCCGTGAACTGAACCTGGCCGCGGGTAACTGCATCCCAATCAGAGTCGTTATCACCACCCGGCTGGTCGCCAACGTTGACCTGGAAACGGATGTAGCCTTCGATCTTGAGGCAGGTTTCGGTCCCGGGGATGTAGAAGTAGCCGGTGCCGTAAGCGTCGCAGACGCGAACATATTCAACCGGTTCCGGCTCAGCAGCAACGATAGCGTCAGCTGCAAGAACCGGCGTCGATGCAGCAAATGCAGCTGCTGATGCGAGCAAAACCATTCTGATGTTCATTTACCAATCCATTCCTTTGTCGATCGGGGCTGACGTCTCGTCGGGTAGTCAATTTGAAGCCGGCCCAGTTTGAACAGCCATCTCGGCGTGCGGATCGATCGAACCGCCGAACCGTCATCACACAGAAGGCGCATTCAAGCAATTCTCGATATATCTGAGAGGGGTTCGCTGGAGCAACTTTCGCCAGCAACGTGATTTTTATACAACAATTCAAATAATTAGATGGCAAACGCACAAAACGGCCTCGCAATGGAAATCTCCATTGCAAGCCGCAAACGCTATGCCGCATTCTCAAATCTCCACCGCTCGACCCAGCCGAACATAATGGTGAAGCACATAAACTCTACCGCCGACTAATGAACCTATACAAGGTAGCGGTGTAGAACATGGTGTTCTGATTTCGATACCAATGAGTCAAAATGATGACAGAATGCTCATTGATGCCACACATCATAGCCGTGCAATCGTTACCAGGCTATGTATTTTTCTAGCATTTTGGTGAAACTGAAGCGTTTTTTCGCGATTTTTCCGGCTTTCTTTTGCAGCTAGAGCCACATTCTTCGAAAGCCGCTTCCAGGCGCCGCATTCCTGCGTGCGGGCGAATCGCCTCAGAGACCCGGGTTCCGGGGCGAATCCCACGCGGTATATGCGACTGCCGGCCAGCGGTCCGTCGCAACCTATTGGCGTTTTCAATCTTCGTTGGATTTGGCGTTCTCAAGAATCATGTAGTCGAGCGGCAGTTGCGTCGAATACTTGATCTGCTCCATCGCAAAGGCGGAGGAGACGTCGCGAATCTCGATCTTGGCGATCATTCGCTTGTAGAAAGCGTCGTAAGCGGCGATATCGGGCACGACGACTCGCAGGAGATAGTCGACATCGCCGCTCATTCGATAGAATTCGACCACTTCGGGGAATTCGGCGACCACCTCGGAAAAGCGGCGCAGCCACTCGATCGAATGAGTCGCCGTGCGAATCGACACGAAAACCGTGACCTTGGTGTTGACCTTCTCCGGATCGAGGATGGCGACCCGACGCTTGATGACGCCATCTTCCTCCATTTTCTGAATGCGTCGCCAGCAGGGCGTCGTCGAAAGCCCCACCTTCTTGGCGAGGTCAGCAACGGCAAGGGTCGAATCTTCTTGCAGCAGACGCAGTATTTTTCGGTCGAGGCGGTCCATGCGCACGTCAGTCCTTTCGAATTATTTTCTTTGTATAACCCGATTCCGCGCGAGGAAAAGAATTTTGTTTCAGGAAAGCAGCATTTTTACCCGCTCCTGCAACACAGGAAGCAATTCTTGCTCGAACCAGGAATTGCGTCTCAGCCAGCCGCTGTTGCGCCAGCTCGGATGCGGCAGCGGCAGCACAGCGGGCGACCGGCCGGACACGAGGCTGTCACGCCAAGCCCGCACGGTCTCCGTCATATTCCCTCGTCTCTCGTCAGCCATATGCCAAGCCTGCGCATATTGGCCGATGACCAGCACCAGCTCGATCTGCGGCATTGCCGCGATCACCCTTTGCCGCCAGACCGGAGCGCATTCACGGCGCGGCGGCAGGTCAGCGCCCTTGTCGTCGTAGCCAGGAAAGCAGAAGCCCATCGGCACGATGGCGAAGCGGCTGCGGTCGTAAAAGCTTGCTCTGTCGACGCCGAGCCATGACCGCAGCCGGTCGCCCGATGCATCGTCAAACGGCAGACCGCTCTCATGCACTCGAAGGCCGGGCGCCTGCCCCGCGATCAGGATGCGTGCACGCGAAGAGATCACCGCCACCGGCCGCGGGTCGTGCGGCAGCCGGTGCTGAGGTCCGCTTGCCGGGGCGTCCCGACAGACGCGACAGGCGGCAATTTCCCGCCGCAGAGTTTCCAGCTTGGCTTCATCGCTCATCACCTTATTCCCATCCGACGATCCACCTGAGGAAGCGCAGCGCGTCGCCGTAACCGGATTCGTGACGGGCATGATCGCGCACATCGCGCGGCCGCTCGAAAGTCCCGGCCCACAGCCCCGCCTTCGCTCCCCTCGCCTCTGCCTCCTCCTTGCCGTAGCCACCATAGGAAACGGCCATGCCTCGGCGCACCATGCTGGCATTGATGTCGCCGTCCGTCCCGCTTCGGCAGACGACAAGCAGCCTATCGTAGCGGTCGCGCCGATCGCCCTGGCAAAGCGTTTCCGATGCCAGAACCATCTCCTGCAACACCTCCCGCGCCACGCGCCCGCAAGCCCAGGCCTTTCCCGCCCGTTCACAGCTTTGGTTGAGCTCCGGCGCGTCAATGCCTTCGAGGCGGAAGCGCTCCCCGCCCAATGTCAGACTGTCGCCATCGGCAGCATGAAAGGCGCCTGCACGCTTGATTGTTGCTCGATCGTTGATCTTGGCGGCAATCAGCGCCAGGAGTACCAGCAGGGCAAAAGCGGTCACGCCGTCACGAATCAGGCGCAGGCCACGTGTCACGCTTTCGCCTCCTTAAAAAACAAATCCTTGGCAAAGATGGCAAACATCTTCTTAAGAATTGCCGGTTAAGCTCTTATCCACCCAGGGGTGAAGTTTCAACGTGCACATGAGTACCGGCGTAAGCACATCGACCGACAAGATTATCGTCGACAGGTCGCGCAGCCACCGCAACAAGGCCGTTTCCAAGGCTGTGCGGCAGACGCGCGAGCGCCTGCAGTCCGGTCATGCGTCCAATTCCGCCTTCGACCGTGACGTACTCAAGATGTATATAGCGTCGATGATGCAGGGCGCGACGATCATGCCGCTCTTCGTCGTCATTATCACCGCCCTCGGCGTCTATTTCACTCAAGATACCCAATTGCTCTCCTGGGCGCTGCTGACGCTCACCTGTCACACCGGCAACATCCTGCTCGCCCGGCGCGCGCGCCGACAGGAGATCACCTCCGAGAGCGCCCGCAAATGGCGCCGCCTGCTGCTCGCCGGCCAATTCCTGGTCGGCTGCTGCTGGGCCGTCTTTGCGCTGCAGGGGTGCGACACCTGCGAGCCGTCGAGCTTCATTCTCTACAAGGGCGCAACATTGCTCATTGCGCTTTCCGTCACCGCGATGTCGAACTTCATGCTGACGCCAGCCGTGCTGGTGGCCTTCGCGCCGACGGTCCTGGCGCTTGGCGCCAAGAGCGGCCTGTCACGCGACCTCCTCGAAATCAGCCTGACCGGGCTCTTCACCACCACGCTCGTCTTCTTCAACTATATCAGCGACCGGCTCTTCAAATCGAACCTCAGGATCCTCTCCTACCAGTCGGAGAAGGACGACTTAATCGCCGAGCTGGAAGTGGCGAAATCGATGTCTGATGAGGCGCGCCGCCGCGCCGAAGAGGCAAACCTCGCCAAGTCCCGCTTCCTTGCCTCGATGTCGCACGAACTCAGGACGCCGCTCAACGCCATTCTCGGCTTCTCCGAAGTGATGTCGGCCGAAGTCATGGGACCACTCGCCAATCCGACCTACAAGGAATATGCCGGCGATATCCATCGCTCCGGCCAGCATCTGCTCGATCTCATCAACGAAATCCTCGACCTGTCCCGTATCGAGGCCGGCAAATACGAACTAAGCGAGGAAGCGATCTCGCTGCTCGATATCACCGAGGATTGCATCGGCATGGTGCAGCTGCGCGCCCGCGCCAAGAACATTGCCATTTCGGATCAATTCGAACGGCAGTTGCCGGCTATCTGGGCGGACGAGAAGTCGATGCGCCAGGTGGTGCTCAACCTCCTCTCCAATGCCGTCAAATTCACGCCGCAGGGAGGTGAAATCCACGTCAAGGTCGGCTGGACGGCCGGCGGCGGACAATACATCTCGATCAAAGACAACGGCCCCGGCATTCCGGAAGAAGAGATTCCCGTCGTCCTCTCGGCGTTCGGCCAGGGTTCGATCGCCATCAAGAGCGCCGAACAGGGCACCGGCCTCGGCCTGCCGATCGTCCAGGCGATCCTCGCCAAGCATGACGGACAGTTCCTGCTGAAATCGAAGCTGCGTGAAGGCACGGAGGTTATCGCCATCCTGCCGGCCAAGCGCGTCCTCCAGAGCCTGCCCGCCGTCGAAGAGGCTCAGGCCGTCGCGCGCAAGCGCAAGAGTTTTGCCTGATTCAGCTCGGGCATGTCACGCGGCGCCGAAGAAGAGGTGCTTGGCGATGACGAAGCCGAGATAAAGAGAGCAGGCGGCGATCATGCAGGTCACCGCAAAAGAGCCGAGATCTTTGGCATGTTTGCCGACAATCGAAATCTCCGGCGAAATCCTGTCGATCACCTCTTCGACGGCGGTATTCATGGCTTCCATCGAAAAAAGCCCGAGAAACAACAGCACCGCGACGACAATCTCGCCGATGCTCGCCCCTACCAGCGCCAGCGCTGCCATTGAAATGACGAAGAAGCCGAGCTCCTGGCGGAAGGCCGCCTCTTTCAGCACGCGCAGAAAGCCGGCCCAGGAATAGCTGGCGGCGGCGATGAAATGCCGAAACCCGGTCTCTTTCGTCACCGCAGGCTTCGTCAAGACGCCCCATCCTCTTCCCGTTGCACCACGGAGCGGGGAAAAGCTGTACCATCTCCCCTTTGTTGACCAGCCAATAGCGAATCCACCCGGGCGGCGCAAGCAAAGCCCGGTGGGTCGGCTACGCCGGCCGCGGCCTTAATGTTTGTTGCTCACACCCGCCTGGGCGAAGGTCGCCATTCCGGAATGGCAGGCAGCAGCGGCCTTGACGATGCCGGCGGCAAGCGCCGCACCAGTGCCCTCACCGAGCCGCATGCCGAGCGCCAGAAGCGGCGTCTTGCCAAGCATCTCGACCGCGCGCAGATGGCCGGGCTCGCTGGAGACATGGCCGATCAGGCAATGATCGAGCGCGGAGGGATTGGCGGCTTTCAGGATCGCCGCCGCGGCAGTCGCGACATAGCCGTCGATCAGCACCGGGATGCGCTCCATCCGGGCGGCCAGGATGGCGCCTGCCATTGCGGCAATCTCGCGTCCGCCGAGCCGGCGCATGATCTCCAGGGGATCGTCGAGATGGTCGCTATGCAGCTCTACCGCTTTTTCCACCGCCGCAATCTTGCGCTCCAGCATCTCGCCTTCCGAGCCGGTGCCGGGGCCTACCCAGTCGCGCGCCGACCCGCCGTACAGCGCATAGTTGATCGCTGCTGCAATCGTCGTGTTGCCGATGCCCATCTCGCCAATGCAGAGCAGGTCGGTGCCGCCGGCGATCGCCTCCATGCCGAAGGCCATGGTTGCGGCGCAGTCGCGTTCGGAAAGCGCGGCTTCCTCGGTGATGTCGCCCGTGGGGTAGTCGAGCGCCAGATCGAAGACTTTCAGCCCGAGATCATAAGCGACACAGATCTGGTTGATCGCAGCTCCACCGGCTGCAAAATTCTCGACCATCTGCTGCGTCACCGCGGGCGGAAAGGGTGTGATGCCCTGTCTGGTGACACCGTGATTGCCGGCGAAGATCGCCACCAGCGGCCGGTTGACGGCCGGTTGACGGCCCGTCCAGGCGGCAAGCCAGAAAGCAATCTCCTCGAGCCGTCCGAGCGCGCCCGGCGGCTTGGTCAGCTGCGCGTCGCGTTCGCGTGCGGCCACCAGCGCGCGGGCATCCGGCCCCGGCAGGTCCCGGAGCAGGGTACGGAAATCGTCGAAAGGCAGGCCTGAAACGCTCATCGGTGCGTATTCCTATGAATGGCTATTCTTGTTTTTTTGACGCAAATCAGCTTCTTTGCGGTGGCTCTCTCTTAAAGCCGGCGGGCGAAGCGAACAACACCTAAAGCGCCGTAGCCCTCCGGCAGAATGAAACAGAATGAAGATCAAGGACTATGCGGTCGACACCGCCCGCGCCGTCGCCTTTCTGAGCCGCCTTCCGATGCCCCCAGCGCTGTTCGAAGGCTATGACGGCAGGCTCGGCCGCCTGGTGCGCGCCTTTCCCCTCGCCGGTCTTGTCATCGGCTTCGTCCCGGCGCTCGCCCTCCTCCTTCTTTCAGGCCTGCGCGCCGATCCCCTGATGGCGGCCCTGCTTGCGCTCTCGATCCAGGTTCTTGCCACCGGCGCGCTGCACGAAGATGGTTTGGCCGATACGGCCGACGGCATCGGCGGCGGCAAGAACCGCGAACAAAGCCTCATCATCATGAAGGACAGCCGGATCGGCACCTATGGCGCGATAGCGCTAATCCTCTCCTTCGCGATCCGTGCGGCCGCACTCGCCGCCATTGTCCGCCAGTCCTCACCGCTCGCCGCAGCGCTTGCCGTTGCCGCCGTCGCAGCACTCAGCCGTGGCGCTATCGCCTGGCATTGGCAACGGCTGCCGGCCGCAAAGGCCGAGGGCGTGGCCGCCTCGACCGGCCAGCCGAATGAGGCGGCGATGCATTTTGCGCTCGTCTCGGCCGGTCTGCTCGCAGCACTTCTGATCTGGCCGGCATTCGGCTTGCGGCCGCTCGTCGCCAGCTTGCTCGCCACCGGTGTCGCAGGATTCGCCTTCACCGCCGTCATCCGTCGCAAGCTTGCCGGCCACACCGGCGACACGCTGGGCGCGACGCAGCAGATTTGCGAAATCGCCACCCTTTGCGCCCTTGCCACCACTCTTTGAAACTCCGATATATCAGCCATGCAAACACCCTGCATTCACGTCTGCTCCCTGGTTTCAACCACCGGTTTTTGCGCCGGTTGCGGCCGCACTCTTCAGGAAATCGGTGGCTGGATGAACTATACCGATGCCGAAAGGCGCCGGATCATGGCGCAACTGCCGGCGAGGCTCGCAACGGCCGCGACGACGGGCCGGATGAAAACAAGCCTCGCCGAGCGGCCGGGGCGGCCTTCATGATCCGTTTCACCGTCATTCTCGTCGTGATCGGCATCGGCCTTGCCGTGCTGATCCTCAACGGCGACAGCGGCCGCATTCTCGGCTTGCAAAGTGACGAGTTCGGCCGCTTCGTTTACCTGCTGCCGATCGCACTGATGTTGTCGGCCGGGATCTGGGCGCGCAGCGTCGGTGAAACCATGCGCCAGATGATGATCTGGTTGGTCATCATCCTGGCGCTCGTGACCGTCTATCTCTATCGTCAGGAAGCGATCGGCGTCGGCAACCGGGTGCTCGCCGGTCTCATTCCTGGCCGCGCCGTCGTCGTCGCGACCAGCGAAGGTGGCGCGGAAATCATCCTGCACAAGCTGTTGAACGGCCATTTCGAAGCGGACGTCAATGTGAATGGCCGGACTGTCGAGATGCTCGTCGACACCGGCTCCAGCATGGTCGCGCTCTCACACGAGGATGCTGAACGCATCGGCATCGATCTCACGGGCCTCACCTACTCGATGACGGTCATGACCGCCAACGGCCGCAGCCGCGCGGCCCCCATTACGCTCGACCAGGTGGCGATCGGTCCGATCATCCGCAACAATGTCGCAGCCAGCGTCGCCGAGGACGGGCGGCTTGACCAGAGCTTGCTCGGCATGAGCTTCCTGGAGACGCTGGGCTCCTTGCAGATGCAGACGGACGAATTGCGCATGCGGGATTGATCCGACAGAACAAATCATGCCCCCGATCCGCTCTCGGCCGGCTCTCCATTGGGCATACGGACCGCAAGTCGCCGGTCGATAAAAGCTGCAGAAAACGCTGCCGACAAGGCAAGTGACGCCGATGTCAGCAACATCGCGAACAGTGTCGACACTGCGCCGGCCTCTCGGAGAAACAGCCCGGCGATCGAAGCGATCAGCGCGGCGCCGGCGATCGACATGGCTGCGGCAAGGCCTGCAGCGGTGCCGGCGAGATTGGCGCGAACCGACATCACACCCAGATTGGCGGCTGGAAAGGTCAAGCCATTGCCGATGCCGATGAACACACAGGGGCCGAAAAAAGCCAGGACATGCGTGACGCCCGAGATCGACAGGATCAGCCCCAAGAGCAGACCCATGCACGTCGATAAACGCGCAATGACGAGCGTGGTGCTGAGCGATTTCCTCGTCCATCGGGCAGCGAGATAACTGCCCAGAATGAATCCCGCGGGAACCATTCCGATGAAGAAGCCCAGTTTCGCGCTCGATCCGCCGAGCGAGGAACTGACTGCCAGGGATGCGCCTCCGAGGAAGATATAGAGGGTGCCGGTGGAACAGGCCATGCACAGCGTATAGGCCCAGAACCGCGCCGAACCGAGAAGCTGCCGGTAGGAAGCAAAGTAATTGCCTTTTGGTCTCGACGCGAGTCCGGTTGTTTCCTTCAGCTCGCGCATGGAAATGGCGAGGATGGCAGCGCCTATCAGCGCAAGAGCGATGAAGATCGCCCGCCATCCGAACGCTTCGTCCAGAATGCCGCCGGCGCTCGGGCCGAGCATCGGCGCGATAGCCCATCCCATGGCGGCGTAGCCGATCCTGTTAGCGGCCCCGCGCTCGCCCGCCGTCTCCTTGATGGCAACGAGAGCGACGCAGAAGCAGGCGGCGATCGACGCCTGCATCACGCGAAACAACAGGAAGATGCCGATATTGGGAGCCAGCGCGCAGCCGATCGACGCGACGATGAAAATGGAAACGGCGGTCAGCGCCACTGGCCGGCGCCCATAACGATCCGACACCGCGCCGGCGACAATTTCCGTCAGGGCGTTGATGATCGCATAACCCGCGACCGAAAGATTGACGATCGCGAAATCGGCCTGGAACGTGGCGGCGATATTTGGCAACGCCGGCAGATATATATTGATCGGCAATACCGAAAGCGCCGTCAGCAGGAGAAGGATCGTACGCCGGGGCGTCGCCGTCGAAATCGCAGCCGCTTCCTCGGTCAGGCGGCTATCGGAAGTCTGCGCAGAATTGTCGCGTGACATGCTCTTGTCCAAGGTGTCAGGGAAATTGTGGGAATCTGACGAGGCGCAGCGCGAATTCAGGGCACAAAAAAAGCCCCGTCAGGAGCTTGATTTACTGCGCATGGGGCTGATCGCCGGATGGTTACACCATCCTGCCCATGCGCCCTATCACCACGACAAGAACCATTGCGATCTTCATGATCGTACAGCTAGACAGAAATTGCCATCTCGTCAACGTGCGGTTTCAATGCTCGCAGAAAATGCAAGCCGGCAAACCGCGCCGTCGCGATGCGGCTTTACGGCGATAGGTAGATCTGGCACCTTCAAGCGCAAAACAACAAGACCACAAAGAGCAAAAAGAAACGCCTAGTCTGGTGGCACCCCGCATGTCCGACCGGCTCTCGCTTCAGGCGAAGGCCTTGCCCATGGGTGCGACAGGAGTTTCGCGATGAATTCATTCTGGCCGATCATTGTCGGCGGCATTCTGCCCGCCTTTTTCTGGGGCATCACCGCCGTCTTTCAGAAGCAGAGTGCCGCGGCCGCGACCGGCTCCGCCGTTTATCTGATCGCCTTCGGTTCGGCCTGCGCACTCGCTGGCCTGATCGCCGTACTGATCTGGCGGCCCGCGCCCTGGACCGTCGAGGGCCTTGGTTTTGCCGCCATCGCAGGCGCCTGCTTCGCTGCCGGCACCGGCCTCATCAGCTTCGCGCTCTTTGCTTATGGCGTCCCCGTCTCGAAACTCGCTCCGATCTGGAGCTGCAACGTGCTGGTGACGCTGGCAATTGCCGCAGTCTTTCTCGGCGAAGCCTCCGAACTGGAAATGGTCAAGCTTGCCACAGGCACCCTCCTCATCCTGTCAGGCGCCCTGCTCGTCAGCAGTGCATGAGCGTAATCAATAAGAGATCAGAACCTCACCGATCCACTGGCGTCGCCTTACAACCAGCAGAGTCGTGATACCAGAGTCAGCCTCACCCGACAGAATATCGACAGTAGCTCGCCGACCGGAGAATTCGATCCGCGATCGCGAGTTCTGAAAGGAGCAAGGATTCGGCGAGCAATAAATACTCAATTCACCATTCGCCCCTGAGCCCGAATACAATGTGATCGCAAGATTGATGGTCGGATCGTTTTGATCGGCGAGGCTGCAGGTACTGTCAGGAAGGCATGACACCTCAGCAGAGAAAGGCTCCTTTCCCACGATCGCCACGGCATAGATAATCTTGATAGGATAGGTGGCCTCCTCCGACAGACTCTGCTGCGGAGCTAGGCAGAAGATCGAGGCGATTGCAAAACGTCCGAACACATTGCTGCCACCCATCCCGATTGCCCCATGAACCGACCAAGCCTTGCTGAGCAATCTTGATGGTGAAATTGCGGCGCTCCTTTGGGACCGCTTCAGTTGCGCAGCCGATACCCCGTCTTGAAGATCCAACCGAGCGTTCCCAGGCAGATCGCGAGGAACACCGTGATCATCGCCAGGCTGATCGCGGGATTGACATCGGCGATCCCATAGAAGCTCCAGCGGAAGCCGCTGACGAGGTAGAGCACCGGGTTGAAGTGGCTGACCGCCTGCCAGAATGGCGGCAGCATGCTGACGGAATAGAAACTGCCGCCGAGAAAGGTCAGCGGCGGCACCACAAGCATGGGAATGAGGTTCAGCTGCTCGAAATTCCCGGCCCAGATGCCGATCATAAAGCCGAACAGGCTGAAAGTGATCGCGGTCAGCAGGAAGAACAGGATCATCATGAAGGGATGTTCGATCCTGACATCGACGAAGAGATTGGCGGTCAACAGAATGATGACGCCGATGATCAGGCCCTTGGTGGCCGCCGCCCCGACATAACCGAGCAGTATCTCCGTCATCGCCACCGGCGCCGACAGCACCTCATAGATCGTGCCGGTGAACTTCGGGAAGTAGATCCCGAAGGAGCCGTTGCTGATACACTGGCCGAGCAGCGTCAGCATGATGAGGCCCGGCGTGATGAAAGCACCGTAGGATACGCCCTCCACTTCCTGAATACGCGAACCGACTGCCGCTCCGAAGACGATGAAATAAAGTGAGGTCGAGATGACAGGCGAGATGACGCTCTGCAGCAGCGTGCGGCGCGTGCGCGCCATCTCGAAGAAGTAGATCGATTTGACCGCTTCGAAGTTCATTTGCCCGCTCCCACCAGCGCTACGAAGATATCTTCGAGCGAACTCTGCCGCGTCGAGAGATCCTTGAAATGGATATTGTTCTCGCCGAGCCGGGTCAGCAGCGTCGCGATGCTTTCCTGCTCGTTATCGGCGTCGAAATCATAAGTCAGACGGCTTCCGTCCGCTTCGAGAGTGAGGCCATTGCCGGCAAAGCAGTCCGGCAGCCGGCTCAGCGGTTCCGCCAGATCGAGGATGAGCTGCTTGCGGCCGAGCTTGGCCATCAACGCCGCCTTTTCCTCGACGAGCAGCAGCTCGCCGCCATTGATGACGCCGACACGGTCGGCGATTTCCTCTGCCTCTTCGATATAATGGGTCGTCAGTATGATGGTGACGCCCGAAGCCCGGAGTTCTTCGACGACATGCCACATGTCCTTGCGCAGAGTCACGTCGACGCCAGCGGTCGGCTCGTCAAGGAAAAGAATATCCGGCTCGTGGGAAAGCGCCTTGGCGATCAGCACCCGTCGTTTCATGCCGCCGGAGAGCTGACGCAGCGTATTGTCCTTCTTGTCCCAAAGCGAGAGCGCCCGCAGCACCTTCTCAATATGCGCTGTATTGGCCTTCTTGCCATGCAGCCCGCGCGAAAAGCTCACCGTGTTGAACACCGTCTCGAACTGGTCGGTCGTCAACTCCTGCGGCACCAGTCCGATCATCGAGCGGGTCGCGCGGAAATCCTTTACGACATCCTGGCCGGCCACCAGCACGCGACCGCCGCTCGGATTGGCGATGCCGCAGATGATCGAGATCAGGGTCGTCTTGCCGGCGCCGTTCGGCCCGAGCAGAGCCAGGATCTCGCCCTTCTCGACATCGAGGTTGATGCCCTTCAGGGCCTCGAACCCGTTGGCATAAGTCTTCGTCAGGTTCTGAACGGAAATAATTGGGGTCATGCAGGACTCTTGCAGATGCTCGAAGTATTTCGGCCGCTATATAGTCACTCTGTGACGCTTTGACATCCTTCGGGAACATGAACACTGCATTCACGCCTCGCCAACACCCTCGCCTTCGTGAAGCCGATCACCCATCGGCGACAAGCCGGCGATAGCCGGCTTCCGATTGCCGTCGCCCGCCGGCAATTCTCCCTGAAAGAAAGGCATCGGTCGGCTCCGGATGTCATCATCCGGTGATATTCATGCCTGATAAGAGAGCCGAGGCAAGCACCGGCAACCGCCCCGCCGCCCATTCCTTTGCGGAGCCGTCTTACCGGCGTTCTCGTTGCGCCCTTTTCCGCTGCCTCGGCGTGTAATGAAAGTTATTGTTCAGTCACCAAGCGTTTGGAACCGGCCAGTATCCCTGTGCAGCCGCGTTCGTCTCAGCCGGCCTCTGCGCCGGCTTTTCTTTTTGATGTGTCGTTGCAGCAGGTGGCCGCCCTCGTCCTTCGAGGCGTCGGCCAAAACCCGAAGCCTCGAAGGACGAGGGCGGTTGGGAGGCAGTAGATGCTAACCCTCACAATTCATCATAATTGAACCAATCGAAATCCGCCGTCTTCCCTCGCCCCGACGTATCGAAGGCGAACACGCCGGCAAAGGCGCCTGTGAAGGAGCCGTGCTCGCCGCGTCCGCCCTCGTCGGAAATCACGCCGGCGTCGAGGACAGGGCCGATCGGCTGCCAGGCGCCCTTGCCTTCCGTCTGCCAGAAGAATTGCAGGTCATTCTCGCGGATTTCCATCGCAAGCTGGACACGCCCCTCGGCCGGGATCGCTATACCGCTTTCAGCGGGAAAGCTCAGGCGACCGTTCGGATAGTCGCCATTGCAGGAGAGGATCGTCACGCAGCGGCCGAGCGTTTCGTGCAGCGTCACGGCAATCGCGTGGAACTTATGGCGATTGTAGTACTGCGTCAGCCCCGCAACCTGCTGATAGGTGTCGGGCGAAAATTCGATCACAGTCTCAGCGCGGAAACTATGATGCTCCTGCCGGCGCGCGACCAGCGACTGCTCGAACCAGGAGCCGATGCTCTCGCGTCCGATCAGCCTGAGATGGCCGGGTCGATCCGTCAGGCTGAAGATGCGCCCGGGCTCGGGCGTGCGCAGCCACTGGAAATCAGCCGGCAGCTTGCCTCCATCGAAACTGTACTCGCTGCGCATCGGCTTCTCCACCGGCACAGCACCGAAGGGAGCCGGCACATCGACATCGGGCACTGAGGTGCCGTTTTCCAAATAGAGCCAATCGTCGTCGCGCCAGACGCATTTCTGCAGGGACGTTTCGCGCCCCAGCGTGCATCGCCGTTTCGGCGGCAGCGGCCGGCCGCTGAGATGAGTGTGATAGGCCTGACCATTGGGCGTCTCGACATATTGGCCGTGCCCTGCCCGCTGCAGCACCGCACCCGGATGATCCTTCGAGGTGATCAGATGCATGTTTGGATGCATCTCATAGGGCCCGTCGATGCGGCGCGAACGCGCCATGGTGACGGCGTGGTCATAGCCGGTGCCGCCCTCGGCGGTCGTCAGATAATACCAGCCGTTCTTTTTGAAGAGATGCGGGCCTTCGACGAGGCCGAGCGGGCTCCCGGCGAAGATGTTGCGGATCGGACCTTTCAGCACCTTCGCCTCCGGATCCCATTCCTGCAGCAGGATGCCGTCGAAGGCCGGCGATTTCGGCGAGCCACCGAAGCTTTCGGTACGGTGGTTCCACTGCATGTTGACGAACCATTTGTGGCCATCATCGTCGTGGAAGAGCGAGGGATCGAAGCCGGAAGAATTTGCATAGACCGGCTCGGACCATTCTCCCTCGATCGAGGGAGAGGTCACGATGTAATTATGCGCATCCTTGAAATTGCCGTCGAAACGCTTAACGTCGGTATAGACCAGCCAGAACTGCCCGTCGGCATAGGAAAGGCACGGGGCCCAGATGCCGCAGCTATCGGGATTGCCGCGCATGTCGAGCTGCGAGGCGCGCTCCAGCGGCCGGCGCACCAGAGTCCAGTTCACCAGGTCTCGCGAATGATGAATCTGCACACCCGGATACCATTCGAAAGTCGAGGTGGCGATGTAATAATCGTCGCCGACGCGGCAGATCGACGGATCGGGATTGAACCCGGGCAGGATGGGATTGCGGATCATGGCGGCTCCTCCGAAATAAAATGTGGTACGTACGTCAGATAGGCGTGGCTATCTCGCCTCCCTCTTCTCCCCAGCGGGGAGAAGAGGGAGCAAGCAGCACTCCCATCTCTCTCTTAGTCCCGCTCCGCCGACTTCGCCCAGAGATTGATATCTGCCTCCTTGGCATAGACATCAATCTCCTTCAGTTCCTCAGCCGAGAACTCGATATTATCCAATGCCTTGACGCAATCGACGATCTGCGAGGAGCGGCTGGCGCCAATTAGCGCCGAAGTCACGCGTCCGCCGCGCAGCACCCAGGAAATCGCCATCTGCGCCAGCGTCTGGCCGCGCCGTTCGGCGATCTCGTCCAGCTTCCTGATATTGTCGATGATCGAGGGACGGATGAAATCGCGCTTGAGGAAATGATTCTGCGCCGCTCGGCTGTCGTCGGGAATGCCGGCGAGATACTTGGTCGTCAGCATGCCCTGGGCGAGCGGGGAGAATACGATCGAACCCATGCCGACGTCATCGAGCGTATCGAGCAGTTTGTCATCCTCGACCCAGCGGTTGAGCATCGAATAGCTCGGCTGGTGGATCAGGCAGGGCGTGCCGAGGCTCTTGAGGATCGCGGCGGCTTCGCGGGTGCGCTGCGAATTGTAGGAGGAGATGCCGACATAGAGCGCCCGGCCGGAGCGGACGATATGTTCGAGCGCGCCGCAGGTTTCCTCGAGCGGCGTCTCCGGATCGAAGCGATGCGAATAGAAGATATCGACATAATCAAGGCCCATGCGCTTCAGGCTCTGGTCGCAGGAAGCGATCAGGTACTTGCGGCTGCCCCACTCGCCGTAGGGACCCGGCCACATATCGTAGCCGGCCTTCGAGGAGATAATCAGCTCGTCGCGAAGCCCGGAAAATTCGGTGCGCAGTATCTCGCCGAAAGCGGTTTCCGCGCTTCCAGGAGGCGGCCCGTAATTGTTGGCGAGGTCAAAATGGGTGATGCCGAGGTCGAAGGCCGTGCGGCACATGTCGATCTTGCGGTCATGCGACGTGTCATCGCCGAAATTATGCCAAAGGCCGAGGGAGACGGCCGGCAGCTTCAGACCGGAGCGGCCCGTGCGGTTATATTTCATTTTCGAATAGCGGTCTGCGGCCGGTTGCCAGCTCATCTGAATAACTCCTGATAAAATACAATATTGTCGTCATTCCACACCTCGACCCAAGAGATCGCCGACGGCAGCCCCTCATCCGCCTGCCGGCACCTTCTCCCCTAAACGGGGCGAAGGGAGATGCCGCACCGGCTTCCTCCAAACTCAAAACTGCGTTTGGCACGTCCCCTCTCCCCGTTCCAACGGGGAGAGGGCTAGGGTGAGGGGCAGCCATCGGAGCGAGCCGGACAGCCGTGGGACATGCCCGAACGTGACGAAACTATTGGATCAAACGCGCCGATCCGGCAAGCGCCAAGGCGCACGCGCTCTACCTCAACAGCGCCTGCGCCTCTTCGATACCAAGCGCGGCCGGCTGCGTGCAGGTCGTCGTGAGCTCGATGAAACGGCCCTCCTCGCCCGATTTCAGGATCGAAGTCATGACGTCGACCCCGTGCAGCGTGCGGTCGAGCGAGCAGCGCGCGTCGCGTCCCTCGATCAGCGCCATCGCCATATCGGCAAGGCCGGCCGTGCGATAGTTGGCGCGCGCCCCGTTCGGGTTTTCCTGGTTGATCTTGCCAAAGGGATGATCCCAGTCTTCCAGCGGTTTGATGTCCTTATCGCGGCCGCTGGCTTCGACGGTGCCGCCGAAAAAGTTCGGGTCCGGCACGTAAAGCGAGCCGTCGGTGCCGTAGAGCTCCATATTGGCATGGCGGTGCGACCACACATCCCAGCTCGCCGACAGCGTCACGGTGGCGCCGCTGACGAATTCAAGCAGCGCCTGGATCGTTGTCGGCGTCTTCACCGGGATGATCTCACCATAGCGCGGCTGGCTAGTGATCGTGCGGGTTTCCGATGCCATCGAGGTCATCGCGCCGACGCGCTTCACAGGGCCGATCAGGTTGATCAGATTGGCAATGTAATAGGGGCCGAGATCGAGGATCGGACCGCCGCCCGGCAGGAAGAAGAAATCAGGGTTCGGGTGCCACATCTCCATGCCGGGGCTCATGACATAGCAGGCGCCCGAAGTAACCCGGCCGATGCCCCCGTCATCGATGAACTTGCGGGCAAGCTGATGGGCGCCGCCGAGGAAAGTGTCCGGCGCGCAGCCGACGGCAAGATTCTTCGCCTTGGCGATGCGGCGAAGCTCTTCGCCCTGCTCGAGCGAAAGCACCAGCGGCTTTTCCGAATAGACGTGTTTGCCGGCCTCAAGGATCGCCTTCGATACCGGAAAATGCGCATCCGGAATCGTCAGGTTGACGACGACGTCAATCTCGTCACTGGCGAGCAGTTCGTCGATCGTCTGCGCTTTGACGCCGTATTCCTTGGCGCGCGCCTCGGCAGCCTGAATATTGATATCGGCGCAGGCCAGCACCTTCAGCCCCTTGAAGAGCGGTGCCAGCGAGAAGTAGGTGGTGGAGATGTTGCCGCATCCGATGATGCCGACGCCAAGTTCCCTGGTCATGATGTACCTCAATAAGTCTGGAAGGATGCACTCGAACGGCTGATGTTGCGGTCGATGTCTTTCGGATTGTCATGTTCGACGACGAAGTGCTTCGCCTTGGTGCCACGAAGTGCGGCAATCAGCTTAGCCCACTCGACCCTGCCATGGCCGACATCGGCCCAGCCATCTTCATCTGTCGCCTCGCCGGCCGGCGCGATGTCCTTGACGTGAACTGCGGTGATGCGCGAGCCGAGCTTGTCGATCCAGGCGAAGGGATCGGCGCCGCCGCGGATGACCCAGGCGATGTCGGCTTCCCAGGAGATATCGGGCGCGCCTTCGAAGATGCGCTCGATCGGCAGCGAGCCGTCAGCCAGCTTGACGAATTCGAAATCGTGATTGTGCCAGCCGAACTCGTAGCCGGCATCTTTATAGGGCTTGCTCATTTCCTGCAGACGCTTGCCGAAAGCCAGCCAACCGGCTCCGTCCGAGGGGCGCTGGTCTGCCGCCAGATGCGGGGCATAGATCGAATCCATGCCAAGTATTCTGGCGATGTTGAGCGACTTCTGAACTTCCTTATCCAGGAAGTCGGGGCTGAAATGGCCGCTCGCCATCACGAGGCCGTTCTTGTCGAGATCGGCGCGAAGGCTCTTCAGTCCCGCATCGTCGAGATCGGCGTAGATGCCGCCGAAGCCTTCGACTTCGGCATAGCCTGATTTGCCGAGCTTTTCGAAAATCACAGAATAGGGCTGGAAGTTGCGCGCGCTGTAGAGCTGGTAGCTGAGTTTCGTCATCTTATTCTCCTTGGGCCTCGTACCCGTTTCTTGGAAGGATCAATCCGCCGATTGGCAGGAATGCAGGTCGTAGAAGCGGAATTCCGGCAGCTTGCCGCGTTCGAGTTGACGTGCCGGGGTGAAGGTGATGCGGCGGCTCTCGCCTGCCGCCAGATCGAACGCATTGTCGGAATATTTGCCGTCCGTCTCGCTCTCGATCATCACGAAGAGCGCAAGTCCCTTAGCGGTGACGTTGATGTCGACGGCGCCGCTCTTCTCGACATATTCATGGGTAACGGTCAGGCCCGACGGCTCCAGCTCCAGCGCCTTATAGGTGCCGTTGACATAGTGCCCCTCGCCGCCCATGCCGTTCGACGCGGTGAAATGCCAGGCAAGCAATGTTCCCTCGGCAATCTCGGACACATCGATTGTCGCAGCCGTCACCGCCGCATCCGGCGAACACATGGCCTGCACGTCTTTCAGATGCTTCCGCTCGCCCTTCATCGTCAGAAGCGATATCGACAGATCGATGCTGACATCTGAAAGCGTGTCGTTAACGAGCGAGAAGCGGATCGTCTTGCCGTCCTCGGCGGGAACGGCGGCGACCGCGACCGGCTGGAAGAAACGTTTGACGAGATAATGCATCGCCTTCCAGCGGCCGCCATAATCGAGGCTCGACCAGGAGGCGACCGGCCAGGTGTCGTTGAGCTGCCAATAGATCGTGCCCATGCAATGGGGCTTCAGCGATCGCCAATATTCCACCGCCGTCTTGATCGCCAACCCCTGCTGGATCTGGGAGAGGTAGACGAAATTCGGGAAATCTTTGGGAAAGCGGAAATAGCGGAACATCGTGCCGGCGATGCGCTCGTTGCCGCCAGCATTCTTCTGGTGCAGTTCCATGACGGGAGAAGCGATATTCATATCCTTCTCCTCGGCATAAGTCCTGATGACAGGCAGCGAGGTATAGGACTGGAAGCCGAATTCCGAGCAGAAGCGCGGCCGTACCGACCGGTAATTATCGAATGACTTGTTCTCGTGCCAGACCGACCAGTAGTGCATGTCGCCGGACCCGTCCGCATGCCAGGCATCGCCGAAATCGAGATAGCCGGAAGCCGGGCTCGAAGGCCACCACAGCGCACCGGGCAGCGCCTTCTTCACCGCCTGCTCGATCGTCCGGTTGAGGCGGTCGTAGGAGACGAGGTAGCGGTCGCGGTCTTTCCGTGATTCCTCGAACCAGGTCAGCGCGCCGACAAGCTCGTTATCGCCGCACCATAGCGCGATGGAGGGATGCGACGAAAGCCGGCGAACCTGGTAATCCACCTCGACCGCCACATTGTCGAGGAAGTCGTCGGTCGAGGGATAGAGATTGCAGGCGAACATAAAGTCCTGCCAGACCAAGAGGCCGAGCCGGTCGCAGAGATCGTAGAAATGATCCTGCTCGTAGAAACCGCCACCCCAGACACGGATCATGTTCATGTTGGCGGCTTTTGCCGATTGCAGCAGATCTTCAGTCTTCTCGGGCGAAGACAGCGAATATAGCGCATCGGCCGGAATCCAATTGGCGCCGCGGCTAAAGATCTCGCGGCCGTTGATCCTGAAGGCGAAGCGGGCGCCTGCTGCATCCGGCGTAGTGACCAGCTCGATGGTGCGAAGGCCGATTTGCCTGGTCACCACCTCGTCGGACACTTCCACCGACAGCGTGTAGAGCGCCTGCTCGCCGCTGCCGGAAGGCCACCAGAGCCGCGGCTCGTCGATATGGAAGAGATAATTGACATCAGTCTCGCCCTTGACGCCGACGTCGAGGCGCACCCGTTCGCCGTCAAACTCGAAATAGATCTGGGCGACGCCGGCATGCTTGGAATAGAGACTCGCGGTGACCGTCAGGTCGACCGAGCCGTCATTATTGTGGACCTGGCGGGTGACGACATGTTCGATGCGCGCCGTTTCGAGCTTCTTCAGAGCAACCGTGCCGTAGATGCCGAGCGGCGCAATGGCGATGTTCCAGTCCCAGCCGAAATGGCATTGCGGCTTGCGCAGCATGTTGCCATCGGGGATCGGCGAATTGCCGGTGCTGTAGGGAATGTAGAAGGGCTGCTTTTTCTGCCGTTCGGCGCCGACGCCGGGGTTGGAGGCAAAGACGATGCGGATGGAGTTGTCGCCCGATTTCAGCATGCTCGAGACATCCGGCCGGTAGCGGCGGAAGCTATTGTCAGCTTCGAGCACCAGAAAGCCGTTGACGTGGACGCTGGCGACCGTGTCGAGATAGTCGATATCGAGATACCAGTCGCCTTCGACCTCCTGCAGCGTAAAGCTGCGCTCGACCGCCCATTCACGCTGGGCAACCCACTGCACCTTCTCCTCGTTGCGACCGAAATAGGGATTGGGGATCAGGCCGGCCCGATGCAGCGCCGTGTGCACGTCGCCTGGTAGGGTGATGACGCTTTTGATCTCGCCATCAACGGAGGTGAGCTGCCACGAACCGGAAAGGTCGATGCTGGAAGGGGTCGATTGTTGCGTCACGATTTCATTTCCGAATTGCAGTTTTTGAAGAGGACGGCGCATGATCGCCATCCGGTAGCTGTCGTTCGTCACGGCTCCTTCCGCCTGCCCCGCCTCCGTCATCCTCGGGCTTGACCCGAGGATCCTCACCGCATCCACCAGCAGCCACGGGCATGGATCCTCGGCACAAGGCCGAGGATGACGGAGGGTGGGGTAGGCCTTCTCGCCGAATTCGCCCGCCCGGAGAATCTCCTAAAGACGCAGCTCGCTCTCCGCATCGAACACCGAAGCCAGCGCCATGTCGAAGCTGAGCTTCACCTTGGCGCCGACATCAAAGCGGCGTGCGCCGTTGACGCGGACCGACATCGTGTGACCTGCATGTTTCAGCCACAGAAGGTTGTCCGCCCCCATCGGTTCCTCGATATCGACGGTAGCGTCATGTTCTTCGCCGCCAGCATTCTCGTTGACCTTGATGTGTTCGGGGCGGACGCCGAGTACCACCCTGCGGCCGGGCTGCAGCGTCTCGTTGGCGCCATAGGCGGCGAGCGAGAAGTTGACGCCGTTTGCGGTAAAAGCGATGCCGTCACCTGTTTTGGCCAGTTCGCCGCGCAGAAAATTCATCGACGGCGAGCCGATGAAGCCGGCGACGAAGAGGTTGCGCGGCCGGTTGTAGATCGTCGTCGGGTCGTCGAGCTGCTGTATGATGCCGCTCTTCATGATGGCGATGCGGTCGGCCAGCGTCAGCGCCTCGATCTGGTCGTGCGTCACGTAGATCATCGTGTTCTGTAGCGACTGGTGCAGGCGCTTGATTTCGACACGCAGTTCTGAACGCAGCTTGGCGTCGAGGTTGGACAGCGGCTCGTCGAACAGGAAGACGTCGACATCGCGCACCAGCGCCCGGCCGATTGCCACGCGCTGGCGCTGGCCGCCGGATAGTTCGGCGGGCTTGCGCTTCAGGAGCGGCTGGATCTGCAGGATTTCGGCCGCACGCGCCACGCGTTTGTCGATCTCGGCCTGCGGCACCTTGGCGACGCGAAGGCCGAAGGAGAGGTTCTTCTCGACGGTCATCTGCGGATAGAGCGCATAGGACTGGAAGACCATGCCGATGCCGCGATCCTTCGGCTCTTCCCAGGTGACATTCTTGCCCTTAATGAAGATCTGCCCTTCCGAAGCGTCGAGCAGGCCGGCGATGCAGTTGAGCAAGGTCGACTTGCCGCAGCCGGACGATCCGAGCAGCACCAAGAATTCGCCGTCGTTGATCTCAAGGTTGAGATCCTTGAGCACGCTGACTGATCCGAAGTTCAGCGACAGATCTTTGATCGAGACGCTGGAATTGGAGACAGTTGAATTCATGTTCATGTGATCACCCCTTCACTGCGCCAGCGGCGATGCCGCGAACGAAAAGCCGCCCGGAGACGAAATAGACGATCAGCGGCACCAGACCGGTGAGGATCGTCGCTGCCATGTTGACGTTGTATTCCTTCACACCCTGGACGGAATTGACGATGTTGTTAAGCTGCACGGTCATCGGATAGGTATCCGGCCGGGTGAAAACCACGCCGAACAGGAAGTCGTTCCAGATGCCGGTGACCTGCAGGATCATGGCGACAACGAAGATCGGCAGCGACATCGGCAGCATGATCTTCAGGAATATCTGCCAGAAGCCCGCCCCGTCGACGCGCGCCGCCTTGAACAGTTCCTCCGGCAGCGACACGAAGTAGTTGCGGAAGAGCAGCGTCAGGATCGGCATCCCGAAGATCGAATGCACTATGACGAGGCCGGTCAGCGTGCCGTAGATGCCGATTTCACGCAGGATGATGACGATCGGATAGATCATCACCTGATAGGGAATGAACGCTCCGATGATCAGGATCGAGAAGAAGAGCTCCGAACCCTTGAAGCGCCAGTTTGCCAGCGCATAGCCGTTCACCGAAGCGATGGCGATCGAGATGATGACAGACGGAACCGTGATGCGCACCGAGTTCCAGAAACCGCGCGAAAGGCCGTCGCAGTTGAGGCCCGTGCAGGCCTCCGCCCAGGCCTTGACCCAAGGTTGGAAGGTGATCTCCACCGGCGGCGAGAAAATGTTGCCGAGACGGATCTCCGGCATGCCCTTCAGTGAAGTCACGACCATCACATAGAGCGGCAGCAGATAATAGAGCGCTGCAACCGTCAACGTTCCGTAGAGCATGATGTTGCGCGCTGACAGCGTCGGGCGCGGCTTCGGACCGCTCGGCCCGTCGCCGAGCCTCCGTGAGACGGCGTCGAGGCCGACAGCCGTGGTGTTGAGAGTTTCGATATCAGCCACGCTTGCGCCCTCCTCCGAACTCCAGATAGGCCCACGGAACGATGATGATCGCGACTGTGACCAGCATCATCGTCGATGCGGCGAAGCCCTGACCGAGATTCTGCGCCTGGAACATGTAATCGTAGACGTATTTGGCCGGCACTTCCGATGATATGCCGGGACCGCCCGAAGTCTGCGCCACCACGAGGTCGTAGACCTTGACGATGCCGGAGGCGATGATGACGATCGTCGTGATGAACACGGGCCGCATCATCGGAATGACGACGAGCAGGTAGGTCTTCCACATCGGGATGCCGTCGACGCGGGCCGCTTTCCAGATATCCTCGTCGATGCCCCGCAGACCAGCAAGCATCAGGCACATGACGAGGCCCGTTCCCTGCCAAAGCGCCGCGATCAGAATCCCGTAGATGACGATTTCGGGCGTATAGAGCGGATTGAAGGTGAAGCTTGTCCAGCCGAGCGAACGCACCACCGACTGGACGCCGAAATCCGGGTTCAGAACCCATTGCCAGACGAGACCGGTCACGATGAAGGACAGCGCGAAGGGGTAGAGAAAGATGGTGCGAAAAGTGTTTTCGAAACGGATCTTCTGATCCATGAGTGCGGCGAGCACAAATCCGATGACCAGGCTGAAGATCAGCGAGAGGACGCCGTAGAGCGCCAGATTTTCGATCGCAGTAACCCAGCGGGGTGCCGCCCAGAGACGGTGATACTGGTCAAAGCCGACGAAGCTCAACCGCGGGAGGAGCTTGGAATTGGTGAAAGAATAAAAGACCGTCCAGAACGTGCCGCCGACAAAGATCACCAGCGCTGTCAGGATCATTGGGATGGACGCAATCTTGGCGTTCAGATTGCGCAGTAACTTGTTTGGCCGGCCTGCTTGCGCTTGACCCGTCATGAACACTTCTCCTCAAATCGCAGCTGCGGCCGGTGACGGCCGTCTCTCACCCCTGCCCGCTGGATCGGCCGGATGGGCCGGCAAGACCATCGAAACTTGCGGGAGGATCCGGCTCCGCGGAGCCGGATCGCAAGGGCAGTGAATCTGCCGATCAGTCAGCCGAGGCGATGATTTCGGCGAAACGCTTCTGCGCGGCCTCCGGCGTCATCGACGGGTTGGCGAAGAATTCGGAGAAGAGGTCCTCCTTCTGCTTCTGGCTGTCGGCCGAAAGCAGCTGGTCGGTGCCCTGGATCACATTGCCCTTCGCCAGGATGTCGAGACCCTTCTTCATGCAATCGTTGGCGGCGGCAAGATCGACATCGCCACGAACCGGCAGCGAACCCTTCTTCAGGTTGAAGGCAACCTGGGTCTTGGGATCGAGCAGGGTTTTGGCGAGCACGGCCTGTGCCTTGGACTTTTCCTCATCCTTCAGCAGCGGGAAATAGAAGGCATCGCCGCCGGTCGAGATGATCTCGTTGACGCCGAGGCCCGGAAGGCAGGTATAGTCGGTGCCGGCCTTCTGACCGGCGAGTGCGAATTCGCCCTGCGCCCAGTCACCCATGATCTGGCCGCCGGCCTTGCCCGTGATGACGAGATTGGTCGCCTGGTTCCAATCCTGGACATTGCTGCCCTTGGACATGCGGCGGGCGTCGTCGGCAGCCTTGAAGACCTTGGCGATCTCGGGTCCGGCGGCGACCTCTGCATCCTTGTCCTTGAAGACCTTGTTGAACACGTCCTTGCCGGCGACCGCGACCATCAGCACGTCGAAGGCGCCTGTCGCCTGCCATGGCTGACCGCCGACAGCGAGCGGGATGATGCCCGCCTTTTCAAGCGCCGGAGCGGCAGCGACGAATTCGTCCCAGTTCTTCGGAACCTCGACACCGGCCTTCTTGAAGGCAGCGTTCGAAAGCCACAGCCACTGCCAGGAGTGGATGTTGACCGGAGCGCAGTAGATCTTGCCGTCGATCGTGCAGGAATCGAGCAGGCTAGACGGACGAATAATGTCCTTCCAGTGCTCCGCGGTCGCGACATCGGTCAGGTCGCGCATCAGGCCCGCCTGGACAAGCTCTTCCGCCTGGCGGCCATGATTGAACTGGGTGGCGCCCATCGGGTCACCGCCGGTGATGCGGCTGATCATGATTGGGCGCGCAGTTCCGCCGGAACCGGCGATAGCGCCGTCGACCCAGTGGTTGCCGGTAGCGTCGAATGCCTTTGCCAGCTCGGCGACAGCAGCGGACTCGCCGCCGGACGTCCACCAATGGGTGACTTCGAGGTCGGTGGCGCTGGCGCTGATCGGAAGTGCTGCTGAAGCGGCGAGCATAGCCGCCATCATACGGATTTTCATGAGTTCTCCTCCCTCACTGAAACGTTGCCGGAAAAACTTAGATCAATCGATTTCCCCACGCAACTGCCCGCCCGTAAATTTTTCTTTAAAGATCCTTATTGCTACTTCTGGCTGCTTCAGAAGAGCTCTTCACACCCGGAAAACCGGCAATTGGGCAGACTTTTCCGCACCTGCTTTCTCCGGTTATTTATTTGATATCGCATAAAATTTTTAAGGTTTTAACGTCGAGCCTCGCGCTGCCTTTTTCGCAGCTGCAGAAAATATCTCCAAGTACGGCCGATTCAACCTGTGAGAATGATACTGCGACGCACACAAGAAAAACCGCTCGACATTTCTACTGTATCGTTACAGATTGAAATCCTCAGGGAGGCGCGATTTTGGCAGGCGGCGGGCTTACCGCGCCTGAAAAAGCCTCTATAAGCGAGACCAATTCGCGCAAGGCGGCCTACAGGGATGGGAAACAAGGGAAATTTCGGACAGGCGACATCGACGGCGGTGACGCGCGAGCGCCCGACATTGAAGACGATTGCCTTCATGACCGGCCTCGGCGTGACAACGGTATCGCGTGCGCTGAAGGACGCGCCGGATATCGGCGCCGAAACCAAGGAGCGGGTGCGCATGGTCGCCCGCCAGCTCGGCTACCAACCGAACCGGGCGGGCGTGCGCCTGCGCACCGGCAAGACCAACGTCATCGCCCTTGTCCTCAGCATCGACGAGGAGATCATGGGCTTTTCGAGCCAGATGGTCTTCGGCATATCGGAAGTACTGTCCGGCACGCCCTATCATATCGTCGTGACACCGCATTCGCACAGCAAGGACCCGATGCTGCCGGTGCGCTATATCCTCGAGACCGGTTCGGCCGACGGCGTCATCATCTCCCGCATCGAACCGGACGATCCGCGCGTGCGGCTCTTGTCCGAGCGCGGCATGCCCTTTGCCACGCACGGGCGCACCGATGCAGGTCTCATCCACCCCTTCCACGATTTCGACAACGAGGCCTTCGCCCATCAGGCGGTGGAACGCCTCGTCAAACGAGGCCGGCGCCGCATCGCCCTGCTGCAGCCGCCGAGTAAGCTCACCTATTACGCCCATATCCGCATCGGCTTTCAGACCGGCCTGCACGACTACGGCGCCGAGGAGGTGCCGTTGCGCGTCAACACCGACGCAGCGCTTGCCGATATCCGCGACATCGTCGAGGTGATGATGCGCTCGGCCAATGCGCCTGATGGCATCGTCTGCTCGGCCGGCAGCGCCGCGATCGCTGTCAATGCCGGCATAGAAGCCGCCGGCAAGGCGCTCGGGCGCGATCTCGACATGGTCTCCAAGCAGTCGGTGCCGATCCTCAACTGGATCCGCCCCGAAATCATCACCGCTCAGGAGGACGTGCGTCAGGCCGGCCGCGAAATGGCCAAAGCCGTCATCGCCCGCATCGACGGCGTCGAACCCGAACTGCTGCAGAGTATCAGCCAACCAATCTGGCCGGAAAACACCAGATAGGGCGATGGCGGAATACAGGCGGAGAAAAGCCGCGGCGCGGTTGACTGGCGGCTGCGGTGTAGTTCACCGGCCATTAGTGGTAAAACCCGCCTGTGGCTACTCTCGGCCCGAGGCGGACTGCTCAGTCCGAATGAGACGGAAATTTAAACCCTGCCCATTCAACCCGTTCCTGCCAGTCCGGAAGACCAGCAGATCGGATACGGTCAATCTGTCTGTGCTTCCGAGCAATTTGGCGCGGGTCACCACCATCCCTTTTCAGGTGACGTAGCTGCTCACGGGCGACCCAGAGTGCGTCACGCCAAACTTCTTCTGAAATCCATTTGCCACCCATGGCTTTCTACCTGTTATTTTCATCCCTGTATCGATACACCAGACCACACTGTCCGCTACTGGCGCAAACGGACCATCGCCAGATCGCAATGATCGGCTTTCATCGACGTCAAGGCCGACCTGGAAACCCTGTATCAACCTCGCCTGCATCCCTCGATCCGCTCCTCGCCAATTGCTCCTGCACAGCCTTGATCTTCGGATTGCAGCCCTCGCCGCGGCGTCGCGTGATCGAGTGGATGCCGCGAAAAGCAGGTGGGGCAAGCGGTTTGACGATCACCCTGCCGCGGAAATCGCGAAGCGCCAGGCCCGGCACCACCAAAATTCGAGCAGCCGGCTTCGACAAGCGCGAAAAAAGCCTTGATTGCCAGCCATCCCGCAGGTGAGCCACGGGGAAATCGACAGAATGCATGAAAGCAGCGTGCCTTATTTCAGCCAATGGGAAACACCTGGCATGACGCTGCCGGTGCTTGCCGAGGGGTCGCTGGCGCTGCTCAGCGATCCGCTCTGGCGCCATTCGGGAGCCGCGACCATCGAGGAATATGCGCACTGGGCGGTGAATGTCTGCGGCATGGCCTGCCTGAAGATGATCCTTGCTGCGCGCGGTGAGATCCATCCTACTCTCGAGCTTGCCCGCGCCTGCACGGTTTACGGCGGCTATGTCGTCAACGAGATCGAAGGCTCGATCAAGGGACTGATCTACGCTCCCTTCGTCCGCTTTGTGAGCGAACGTTTCGGGCTCGGCGCCGAGACGATGACCAACGTCGAGACGTCAGCCATCCCGGAACTTCTCGCGAAACGCCGGTTCTTCATCGCCTCGGTGCATTCGGCCATCCGCTGGCCTGATCGGGAGCCGCCGGCAAAGGGCGGACATCTCGTGCTGGTGACATCAGCCTCGCAGGAGACGATCCGATTCCACAATCCGTCTGGCCATGACGGGGCCAGCCAAGCCGATGTCACGCTGCCGCTTGCCGTCTTCGATCGTTTTTTTGCCAATCGCGGCATATCGGTCGAGGCCTGATCTTTCCGACATTCTTTCGCTTCGGAGGCTTTCATGACCCCTTCCCCCAACAGGCTGCGCATTGCCGTACTCTTCGGCGGCCCTTCGGCCGAGCACGAAGTTTCCATCCTCTCGGCGACCAACGTGATGGCCGCCCTGGAGCCGCAGAAATACGATGCCTTTCCCGTCTTCGTCACCCGCGAGGGACAATGGTTGCTGAGCAGTTTCAAGGACGGCAGGCTCGCCACACCCTCGTCAGGCACGGAAATCTGCCTCGTGCCGGGCGGCCGCGGGCGCATGCTGGCCACCCCCTCTCATGGCGCGCCGCATGAATTGCCAAAAATCGACGTCCTGTTTCCTGTGCTGCACGGCTTGCATGGCGAGGACGGATCCGTGCAGGGCGTGGCGCAAGTGGCGCGCGTGCCGCTCGCCGGCTGCGGCATCCTCGGTTCGGCCACGGCCCTTGACAAGGACATCGCCAAGCGCCTGCTGCGGGCGGCAGGCCTGCCGGTGGCGCGCGCCGTGACGATCCATGAGGGCGCCGCCCCTTCACTTTCCGCGCTCGAAGACGACCTCGGCCTGCCGCTCTTCATCAAGCCGGCGCGACAGGGATCGTCAGTCGGCGTCGCCAAGGTCCATGCCAGCCAGGAATTCGCCGCAGCGCTCGAGCAGGCCTTCCGCCACGATAACATCCTGCTTGCCGAGGAATTCATCGCCGGCCGCGAGATCGAATTTAGCGTGCTGGAGGGTACCGACGGCAAGCTCTTCGTCTCCCGGCCGGGCGAAATCGTGCCGGCGGAAAGCCACGGCTTCTACAATTACAACGCTAAATATATCGATGAGAACGGCGCCGCCTTGAAAGTGCCGGCCGACCTGCCGGCGGAGATCGAGGCTGTCATGCGCGATGTGGCCGCACGGGCTTTCCGGGCCGTCGGCTGCGACGGCATGGCACGCGTCGATTTCTTCCTGACATCAGACATGCGCTTCGTCATCAACGAGCTCAACACCATTCCCGGTTTCACCGATATCAGCATGTATTCCAAGGCAATGGGGGCAAGCGGCGTCAGCTATGCCGAGGTCATCGACCGGCTGGTGGACCACGGCATGGCGCGCGCCCGCAGGGCAGGCTAGTTCATGAACAGGTCGGTTCTGATTTCCGGATGTTCCGGCGGCGGAAAATCGACGCTGCTTGCTGAGCTTGGCCGTCGCGGTCCTGGGATCGTCGAAGAGCCTGGCCGGCGGATCGTCAAGCAGGAGCTCGAGAGTGGTGGAAACGCCCTGCCTGGATCGACGCGATTGCCTTTTCCCGCCGCGCGATCGAGATGGCGATGGCCGACTACACGGCGGCGCGCAAATGGACGGGCTGGACGTTTTTCGACCGCGGGCTGATCGATGCCGCCTCG
Organism: Rhizobium sp. Nf11,1; assembly: GCF_050587665.1. Lineage (NCBI taxonomy): Bacteria > Pseudomonadati > Pseudomonadota > Alphaproteobacteria > Hyphomicrobiales > Rhizobiaceae > Rhizobium > Rhizobium sp. Nf11,1. The sequence goes on from NZ_JBOBHU010000010.1 coordinate 144,652, forward strand.
GCGCTGCAGCACATGACCGGCGAACCGGTCCTGGAACGAATGACCGCCGCCCATCGATACAGCAGAAGCGTTTTTCTGACGCCGCCACGGCCCGAGATCTACACGACTGACCCTGAGCGCCGCCATGGCTTCGAAGAGGCCGTCGGAGAATATGATCGGCTCGCCGCGATCTATCCGACACTCGGTTACGACGTCGTCATGCTGCCAAAAATCGGGCTTGCCGAACGGGCCGATTTCATCCTCGATTGCCTTGGGGCGAATTAGAGCCTTTCCGGGTTAGATTGAAACATTCTGCTGGCTCAAACGGAGTCGGATGGTCGACCGGCCGGCGCGTGTCGTAGCCCAGCTCTACGGCCAAGCCGGCTGGTCGATCAGCCGGCCCGTTTCAGCCAACCCCCCGCAGATTGCCTGGCAAATCTGCAAGACTTCAGAATCGCCGGACGCACTTATCGCTTCGCCACGGCGAAGCGGTGCGGCCGGTGGGCCGGGCATGTTTCCGCCAGGATGCTTCAATCTAACCCGGAAAAGCTCTAGTCGCCTTAGCGCCGACGAAAGACGCACCACTGAAACGACTGCTGGCTCCCGGCAGGCGTCCTATGCTCCTCACGCCACTCGCTTTCCAGGACGAATGCGGAGGAGAATTCCGACGCGAGCGCCGCCGCATCGTAACGCTGAACCGGCAAACCGCTGCACCGCTCCGGCCCGTCAGGTGCGAAGGTGGCGATGATCACGACGCTGCCCGGCGCCGTGCCGGTTTCCAGGGCGCGTCGATAGAAGATCCGCTGCTCCGGCTCGGTGAGGAAATGAAAGACGGCGCGGTCGTGCCATATGTCGTAGCACCGCCCTGGTCGCCATTCGGTGACATCGGCCATGAGCCAGGCGACCCGGGCGGCGTCACCATGCAGCCGTGCCTTGGCGACATCCAACGCCGGCGCAGCGATATCGAGAACCGTGAGGTCGGACCAGCCGCGCTCGAGGAGATGGTCGACAAGGCTCGACGCGCCGCCGCCGACATCGATCAGCGCGGCCGTAACCGGCAGATGCAGCTCGTCAAGCGCCCTGAGCGAAGGCGCGGGCGTCGGCTGATACCAGCTGACGTTGTCAGCCGCTTTCGTGCGGTAAACCTCGTCCCAATGTTCCTGTTTTGCGGCCGTCATCCGCTATTCCCATTTCTTGCAGCACCGATCCTGACCTATCAAGATGTAAGGATTGAGACATGCCTCGATCGCTTACCGCCCGGTCTTAGGAAGCTAGGTGACGATAGACGAGATCGGCAGGATCAGTTCGAGGCGCTGCCGGATCAAGACGCGCCCCCAGCCGTTCGGCAACGGCAACGGATGCAGAATTGTCAGGCGCGATATAACTGACGAGCGACGACAGTTTGAGCGTCTGGAAGGCCCAGTCCCGCAGCGCCGAAGCCGCCTCGGTCGCATAGCCGCGGCCCTCGAACCCGTCAAAAACGAACCAGCCCAGCTCCTTTTCCGGAAAGAGCGGCCCATGGTTGATCCCCACCTGGCCGATGCATTGGCCGGTTTCGCTGAGGTCGATCATCATCGCGCCGTGCCCGAAAAGCTGCCAGAGAGCGACGTCGTGACAGAACATCCCCCACGCCGCCCGCAGATCAAAGGGGCCGCCCATCCCGGCGGACCGTGGCGAGGCCATTATCCGGGCGTAGGCATCGAAGTCGTCGATGTCAGGCATACGAAGCTTCAGACGCTTGGTTCGGAGGCTAATAGCGCCCGCCTCTGACATGTCTCGCCCTTCCGCTAGTTTTCGAACGCCGGAGCGAACCGAAGCACCCCGCTTGGCGCCGGTCCGTGAAAAACAATTCGCTGCACGAGCCGCGTATCGAGATCATGATATGTTAATTGGCCGTCGCTGCTGAAGCCCGCACCGCTGTAGACCTCGGGATTGCCGATCAGCGCGCACCCCCTCGCGCCCATCTCCTTCAGCAATTCGAGCCCCTTCCCCGTAAGCGCCCTTCCGATGCCCTGCCGCTGTCTCTCCGGCGTGACCGCTATCGGCCCCAGCCCGAACCAGCCGTCATGTACTCCGTTGACCGTCACCGGCGAGAACGCGACGTGCCCCAGGATCTCGCCATCCTCCTCGGCAATCAGCGATATCGCCAGATCGCCGCTCAAGCGAAGCCTCCGGATGATCTCCGCTTCCGTACCCTCGCTATAGGGCATCGGCTTGAAGGCGGCCGAGGTCAAATTCTGAATCGCTTCGATATCTGCCGGCGTCTCGTATCGGATGAGCATTCCTTTAGTTCTCCGGAACGGTCTTCCGCAAATGGTATGAAGGGAAAGTCGGAAATCAACAAGCCAGTTTGCACAGGCAGAAACAACACAGTTGTCGGGTCAGGCAGCGATCTCACAAGAAAGCCCGGCGCAACGGCCGGGCTTTTCCTCAATCATTTGATGAATCTCAGAAGGTCGCCGCACCGCTGCCCCAGGGGCCGTGGCGGAAATCCTTACCATCAAGGCGGTCGAAGCCGTGAGCGCCGAAGAAGTCGCGCTGGGCCTGGATGAGGTTGGCAGTCCCCCTGCCTTGGCGGTAGGCGTCGAAATAGCTGAGCGCCGAGGTCAGCGCCGGCACCGGCAGGCCGGCGGCGAGAGCGGCGGTCACGACGCGGCGCAGTGCCGGGATCGATTCCTTGACCATGGACGAGAAGGCCGGCGTGACGATGAGGTTCGCCGCATCGGGCGCATCGGTGAAAGCCTTGGTGATCTCATCGAGGAACTGCGAGCGGATGATGCAGCCGGCGCGCCAGATCTTCGCGATAACAGGCATCGGCAGCGACCAGTTGAACTCCTTGGAAGCTTCCGCCATCACGGCGAAGCCCTGCGCATAGGCGCCGATCTTGCCGGCAAACAGTGCCAGTTCCAGATCCTTGTTGAGTTCGGGGCCGTAGGCGGTCGGGAAGACGCTGCCGAGATTACCGAAGATCTTTTCGGCGGCTTCGCGCTCAGACTTCATTGAGGAGAGGCTGCGGGCGGCGACCGCGGCTTCGATCGCCGTTGCCGGAATGCCCATGTTCTGGGCCTCGATCGCCGACCATTTGCCGGTGCCCTTCTGGCCTGCTTTGTCGAGGATCATGTCGACCATCGGCCCCCCGGAGACGGGATCGCTCGCCGCGAGCACTTTCTCGGAGATCTCGATCAGGTAGGAGTTCAGCCGGCCCTTGTTCCACTCGCCGAAGATGGCGGAGATGTCGGAGGCGCTCTTGCCGAGGCCGTCGCGCAGGATGCCGTAGATTTCGGCGATCATCTGCATGTCGGCATATTCGATGCCGTTATGAATGGTCTTGACGAAATGGCCGGCGCCGTCATTGCCGAGCCAGGCGACGCAGGGCTCGTCATTGTAGCGAGCGGCAATCGAGGTCAGCACCTTTTCGACGCGCTTCCAGGATTCCTCTGTGCCGCCGACCATGATCGACGGGCCGTGGCGCGCACCTTCCTCGCCGCCCGATACGCCCATGCCGATGAAGGTCAGATCGGTATTCTTGAGGCGGTCGAAGCGGGCGACGGTGTCGCGGAAATTGGCGTTTCCGGCATCGATCATGATGTCGCCCTTGGACAGATGCGGGCGCAGCGCCTCCATCTGCTGGTCGACGGCGTCACCCGCCTTGATCATGATGATGATCGGGCGCGGCGGCCGGATCGCATCGACGAATTCCTCGATGGTCTTGCAGGGAATGATCTGCTTTTTCAGATCGCCGGTGCTCTCGTAGAATTCGTCGGTTTTCTCAGGCGTGCGGTTGAAGACCGCGATTTTATTGCCTTTCTCCGCGATGTTGAGCGCCAGGTTGGAGCCCATGACCGCAAGGCCGATCAGTCCGATTTCTGCCTTTTCCACGACAAACCTCCGATGTGTCATTTGGACCGGTGTTGTGGCACTGTCTCGCTCAAACGGCAAGTCTCGCGAGGGTCTAATCGGTTCGCAAAAGCCATTGAAATGCAGCTTTGGTCGTCTGACTTGTCCGACAACTTTTCATCTGTAGCCCGATCCGGAAGCCGCAAAATATTCGCGATCGCCCGTACCGCCCTATGTCATGTTATGATGCGGGCCTCGGGAGATATCCTTTGGTTTCGAAAAGACGAAAAGACATGGCGCTGCTTGCGGCCCGCGCCGGCCGCTACCGCGAATATGCGCCGCCGCCAGCGCTACGGCGCCATTTCAGCTGCCTCTGGTCGCATACACTTAGGGACGGGCCGGCGGCGACGGTGGCGATCGTGCCGGATGGTTATTGTGATCTCCTCTGGATCGACGGGCGGCTTGTCGTCGCCGGTCCCGACCGGATCGCGGCCTTCCCGATCATAAGGCCGGGCGCGACCGTCATCGGCGCGCGCTTTGCGCCGGGCGCCGCAGCATCCTGGCTGAAGACGCCGCTCTCGGCGCTGGTCGGCCTCTCGGTGCCGCTTGCCGACATCGGCCGGAAGGACACGAGCGAATTCGAGGCGCGGCTGCAAGATTGCCAGAACCCCGCGGCCGCCGCGACGCTGTTCGGCCGTCTGCTTGAAGAGGCTGCGCGCAACGAAGAGGAGCCTGCCCGCGACGCCGCCATGATCTTCGCCGCCGCCGACAGCGGCCGCCCAACCTCCGGCCTGCCCGACCAGTTCGGCATGAGCGAAAGGCAACTGCGCCGCCGCTGCCACCATCATTTCGGCTATGGCGCAAAGACACTGGAACGCATCCGCCGGTTCCAACGTTTCCTCGACCTCTGCCGCAGGGTGGACACGATGCCGCTCGCCCGCATCGCGCTCGAAGCAGGCTTTGCCGACCAGGCCCACATGACACGCGAGGTTGCAGAACTCTCGACTCTTACCCCTGCGATCATTCTTGACCAACTCGGCACGCGGGAAGGATCCGGCTGACCGTTTTGTTCAAGACACCGCCGGCCGGCCTTATTATTCAGGGAAACCCAAATACAAGGACCTGCACCATGGCGACAATGCCTGCAAAAATCATCCACCAGTCGATCGAGCGCGACTGGCGGGATGTCTACGACTTCGCCGGCAAGCCGGAGAACATGCCGCTCTGGGCCTCCGGCCTTGCCACCGGCTTCGAGCCCAACGGCGCCGACTGGATCGCCCATGGTCCTCTCGGCACCATCAAGGTGAGCTTCGTTCCCCCCAATGAATTCGGCGTGATCGATCATACGGTGACAATCGAATCCGGGCTCCGGGTTTATAATGCCCTGCGTATCGTACCGAACGGCGATGGCTGCGAGGTCATGTTCACGCTGCTGCGCCTGCCCGGCATGACAGACGCGCAATTTGCCGCCGATGCCGCGCATATCGAGAAGGATCTCGTCATGCTGAAAGCCCTGATGGAGAGATAGATGGCTGAAAACTCCGAACACAACGACCGCCGCATCGACTATGTCGAATTCAACGTTTCCGACATCGCCGCCGCCAAAGCCTTTTACGGTTCCGCCTTCGGCTGGCGTTTCACCGATTACGGCCCGAACTACTGCGAATTTGACGACGGCCGGCTGAAGGGCGGCTTCACCGATTTCGGCCCCGTCCGGCCGGGCGGTCCCCTCGTCGTCGTCTACGCCAGGGATCTGGAAGAAGTGCTGACTTCGGTCGAAAGGGCCGGCGGCACGATCTGCCGGCCGATTACTGATTTTCCCGGCGGCCGCCGCTTCCATTTCCTCGACCGCGATGGCTACGAGCTCGCCGTCTGGGCGACGGCGTAAATCAGAGCAATTCCAGCAAAAGTGTACAGCGGTTTTGCGTCCGGAATTGCGTGAAAACAAAGAGATAGAACAATTCCGTGATTCGAAGAAAAACGGAATTGCTCTAGACTACCGATCCATCACGATCAGAGCGCCGATGACAATGCCGCCCGCATCGCGCAGCGGCGACATGCGACAGCGCACCTGGCGGGATACGCCGCCGCCGGTCCGGCGCTCATAAGTGTAGTCGACCTCCCCGCCGGCAAAACAGACGTCCAGCTTATGCTTGGCGCATTCGGCGAATCGCTCCTCGCCGATGAATTCGGAAAGGTGACGCCCGATCAGTTCCATCGGCTTCCTGTCCAGATGGGCGCTGTTGGCCGCGTTGGAATAGAGGTAGCGGTAGTCCCTGGTCAGCACCGCCACCCGATCCGGCAGGCTTTCGAGGATCGCGGCGTTGAGGAAGTGGCCATTGTCGGTGTCGGGCACATAGGCTGCCGGCGGCTCGATGCGCACATCCTGCGGCGAAGGCACCCGCCAGTCCGGCGCATGCGTGCCGAAATAACAGTCGAGCAGATAGGAAAGCACCGCCGCATGTTCTCTGACACTGGCGCTGTCGTCCGCGTCCCGGGCGACAAGATGGCTGACGAACTGCAATTGCATGTAGACTTCGAGCAGATTGGCCGCCCGGCAGGCCAGGATGGCCTCGACCAACGGCTCGACATGACGGTCGAGCAACATGACGCGCTGATCGTCGCCTTGGCGTATGGCTTCCTCTATTTGCGCGCAGCGCAAGGAAAAGGCTCGAAAAAGCTCCAGCAAGACGCCTCCCACTCCCATCGTCCCAAGTGGCGTGTCCAAATTGTGTGGCTGCATTTCACAAATGCGCCCTGAGGTGGATATTATTCTCGCCTTGGTAGTGACGGCTAACATGAAGTTTACTCGTTTTCAATCCGAGAGCACCTGCCGCTTTTCACCGCTGATAAATCAGGGTTTGATTTTCAAGGCGCGAGCGTCTTCTTGATCTGCCAGCGGTCGTGATACCAAAGCCACTGTTCCGGATATTCCCGCACCCAACTTTCCACCTTGTCATTGAGTAGCTGGGCGGCGGCAGGCAGGTCGAGATTGCCTTTGGCGTCGCGCGGCATCTCCAGCCGCGGTTCGATTTCCAGCCGGTAGCGATTCCCCGGAAGGCGGATGCAGCGCGCCGGATAGACCTCGCAATCGAACTGGCGCACCAGCTTCGGCAACAGCGGATTGGTCTTCACCTCTCGCCCGAAGAAGGTGCCTTTCAGCCCCTTGCCGAATTTCTGGTCGACGAGCACCCCCACCCCCTGGCCCGCCTCCAACTGGCGTGCGAGCGCGAAGGAGGAGCCGGCATGCGAGGGCACCAGCTTGCCCATGCGCGCACTGCGGAAGTCGAACACCTTCTTGGCGACATAGGGATTGTTCGGCGGGCGGAATAGTACGGTGACGGTGAGCCCGAAGGCAGCCCCTGCCACCGGCAGCAGCTCGAAATTGGCGGTATGCCCCGTGAAGACGATGAAGGGACGCGGATTGTCGCGCAGGTCGAGGAAAATGGGGATGCCCGACACCTCCACCCTGCCCGGCTCCGGCCGTTCGGGGTCGTAGTCGAACAATTCGTCGAGGAAGACGTATTCGGCCGCAAGCCGGCCCATATTTCCCCAGCTGCCGAGCGCGATCTCTTCGATCTCGGCCTCGCTCTTCTCAGGGAAAGCGTTGCGCAGATTGACAAGCATCAGTCTATGGCGGCGCGTCCGCCGGCCGAGGCGGCGCATCACCCGGTCGGCGAAGCGAATCGCGCCATCGGCCGGAAACAGCTTCAGCACGTTCAGGAAGCCGAACATCACCTGCGCCACCAGCCATTGCTGGAAATTTCTGAGCGCCAGAACGACCCGGGTAATGAACAGCTTCACGTGAGGTCAGTCCATCTTCAGAATGATCTTGCCGAAGATCTGGCGGCTTTCCATCCGCTCCAGCGCCCGGTCGATATCGTCGAATCCGACTTCCGTATCGATGACGGGATGGACGAGCCCGCGGCCCATCTTCTGCATCGCATCGGCCATGTTCTCCATGCGGCAGCCGAAGGAGCCAAGCAGCTTCAATTGCTGCTGGAACAGCATCATCAGGTTCATCTCTGTCGAGACGCCCGAGGTCGAGCCGCAGGTGACGAGGCGCCCGCCGCGCTTCATGCAGAGCATCGAGCCTGCCCAGGTGTCCTTGCCGACATGTTCGAAGACGACGTCGACGCCCTTCTTCTTGGTCAGCTTGCGCACCACGCCTTCGAAGCGGTCGGTGCGGTAGTTGATGACGTGATCGGCGCCGAGAGCCTTGGCCCTCTCGATCTTGTCATCGGAACCGACCGTGGTAATCACGGTGCAGCCGATCTTCTTGGCAAGCTGGATCGCCGCAGTGCCAATGCCGGAGCCGCCGGCATGAACGAGGATCGTTTCGCCGGGCTCGAGCTTTGCATTGTCGAACAGCATATGCTCGACCGTGCCGAAGGTGACGGGTGCCAATGCTGCGCCGATCGCATCGACACCGGGAGGTGCGGGAACGAGCAGGCGCGCCGGCAGGTTCACCTTTTCCTGCGCGAAACCGTCGAGATGGAAACCATGCACGCCGGAAACATGTTCGCAGAGATTGTCTCGGCCTTCGCGGCAGGGTCGGCAGAGGCCGCAGGTGCGCGCGCCATAGATCGAAACCAGTTGACCCGGCAGCACATTGGCGACACCCGGCCCGATCGCTTCCACGACGCCTGAGGCTTCCGCGCCGATGACGAGCGGCATCTTGCGCTTGGCGAAAGCCATGCCGCGCCAGCCCCAGACGTCGATATGGTTGAGGGCCACCGCCTTGACGCGCAGCGTCACCTCGCCTGCAGCGGGTGCGCCCGGTTCCGGCAGGTCGGTGATCTCAAGCTTGCGGTCATCGATCAGTTGCAAAGCGCGCATGGCAAAATCCCTCGCCTCGAAGGCGTTCGTCTCGTCTTGAATTTGTCGGGAACCGCTTAAGCCGGTTCGAGCGCCATGACAAGGCTGGCATTCTGCCCGCCGAAGCCGAAGGAGTTGGAAAGCACGGCCGAAACCTGGGCTTCCCGCTTCTTATTCGGCACGACATCAAGCACGATCGACGGATCGGGATTGGTGTAGTTGATCGTCGGCGGCAACGTGCCGGTCAGCATCGTCTGCAGCGAGAACACCGCTTCGACCGCACCCGCCGCCGTCAGCGTATGGCCGATCATCGATTTGTTCGACGAGACGGGAATGCCGACGAGTCGTTCGCCGAAGACAGCCGACATCGCGCCATATTCCATCTTGTCGTTCTCAGGCGTCGAGGTGCCGTGCGCATTGATGTAGCCAATGCCGCTCTCGTCGATGCCGGCGTCGGCAAGGGCCGCGCGGATCGTCGAGATAGCCGGTCCGCCGTCCGGCGACGACCGGGTACGGTGGAAGCTATCGGCCTTGTCGCCGGCGCCCTTCATGATGCCGAGCACCTTGGCACCGCGGGCGACTGCCGCTTCCAGCGATTCCAGCACCAGCGTCGCCGCACCCTCGGCGATGACGAAGCCGTCGCGGTCCTTGCTGAACGGCTTGGAGGCCTTGGTCGGCGGATCGTTCTGCGTCGAAAGAGCCGACAGAAGCGAGAAGCGGATCAGCGCCTCGGCGCTGAGCGACCCATCGGTCGCAACCGTCAATGCGCGATCGGTGCGCCCCTGACGAATCGCCTCGATGCCGAGCTGGATCGCGGTGACACCGGAGGCACAGGCCGTCGACAGCGTCACGGGAAGGCCGCGCGTGCCGAACCGGTCGGCCAGACGCTCGGAAATCGCACCGAACAGCGCCGCCTCGTGGAAGGCAGGGTCGGGCCGCTGGCGCAGCGCCGTCAGGAAGCGCTCATAGGCGTCGCCTGGATGGTCGGCGGCCGGCGAACGGTCTGCAAGTTCGAAGCGGGCGCTCCATTCCGGCTCGATCGGCGGCGCGGCAAGAAACAGCGGACCGTTGAAATCGCCTGAAAGACCGGCGTCAGCCAATGCTTCGATGGTGGTCTCGCGGGCAAAGGCATAGGAACGCTCGACGGCGTTCGGCACCGGAATTTCGATGAAATCGACGGTGCCGGCGATGCGTGTCGACAGGCCTTCGGTCGGAAAGCGGTTGATCGCGTGGATACCCGAGGTGCCGGAGGAAAGGGCCGCCCAGTTGTCCTTCAGGCCCTGGCCGAGCGACGTGATGATACCCATGCCGGTCACTGCGACGATCGGCCGGCCGAGATGATCCTTGTAAGCGGAATCTGTCATATCTCTCTCCTCACGCCTCTGCGGAAAGAACGGCGACGCCTTCGCCGCGCTGGTGTCCGACTGTCGTTACGACGGCGGCCTTCGTGCCCGCCTTCATCGGCGCTTCATGAGCGGCGTCGAAGGGCGGAACTTTGGCCTTGGCATCGATGGCAAGGGCAGCGAGCGCCAGCCCCAGCGGGAACTGCGCTTCGATCGTATGACCGGAAACGCCGCCAAAACCGCGGATCGCGGCGCCAGGAAGCTGATGCTCCAGCACCGCCTTCTCACGGGCGGCGATCTCGTGCATGCCGGTCGAGCCGGAGAAGATCGCCGTCGCCTCGGGCGGCAGCTCGGCGGCTGGCTTCAGCAGCCGCTCCATGCGCACTTCGAAATTGCCGGCGGCGCGGTTGCCGCGGTCGCCTTCGACGGCGGTGATCGACGCATAGATATGCGCGCCGCGCTCTTCCGCATGCTTGCGCGATTCCAGCACCAGGAATGCGCCGGCCGAACCGGTGATCATGCCGCCGCCTTGGAGGCCGGAGCGCGACCAGAGCGGCGCCCATTCGTCGCGCGTATGCGCGCCGATCGCCTCGGTGAGCAGGATCATGTCGGGACGTTCGGCGGCAAAGGCGCCGCCGACGAGCGCATGGGTGGATTCGCCGGAACGGATGCGCCAGAAGGCCGTCTCGACGGCGGAGACGCCTGAGGCTTCCTCGCCCATGAAGGTGCGCGAGGAGCCGGTGACCTTGTGAACGATGGAGATGTTGCCGGCCAGCAGGTTGGAAAGCTGCGCCAGAAACAGCGTCGGCCGGAGCTCGGTAGTCAGCTTTTCGTTGAGTAGCAGTTCGCGGTCGTTGCGCTTCAGGCCTTCGTCGACGATCAACGTATCGACATTGATGTCACGCTCGCCGCCGCCGGCCGCCACGATCATGTCCATCGTGCCGCAGGCCTCGATATTGTCCTTGAAGCCGGCATCGTCGAGCGCCAACCCCGCGGCGAAGACGCCGATGCGCTGCCAGTTTTCCATCTGGCGCTGGTCGCCGCGCTTGGCGATCTGCTGCGACCAGTCGATCTCGGGCAGCGGATGCACCGGATAGGGTTTGAACTTCTCGGTCTCGACGATCGCCTTCGGCGCGTTTTCGGCAGAAAGCAGCGCGATATGCGCGTCCTTGCCGACGCCCTGACAGGTGACGATACCGACGCCTGAAATGACGACGTCGTTTGCAGCCTTGCTCATCCAATCACTCCCTGCGCTGCGATCGCTTCCAGAAGCCCGACCTCGCCGGCGCGTTTTTTCACGATATCGCCGAGCGGAACTTCGCTAAAGGGCATGGTGCGCAGTTTCAGCTGCGCATCGCAGACCTTCTTGCCGCCGCTGGTGATCTTGGCTTTGGTGACCGCAAAACCTGACCCGTCATGCTCCAACACCGCCTCGATATCGAGCACGGCTTCCGGCTCGACGAAAGTGCGCATCTTGGCGCCGTCGACGGACATCAGGAAGGGCATGGCGGCAAAGTCGGAGGCGGCAAGCACCAGCATGCCGGAAGCCTGCGCCATGGTTTCGATCAGGAGCACGCCGGGAACGAGCGGCATACCGGGAAAATGGCCCTCGAAGACGGGGCTCTTGGCCGGCACGACGGATCGCGCCGTCAGCGTAGCCTTCTTCAGGTCCACCGCTTCGACGTGGTCAATCATCTGGAAATATTCCAGCAGCATTCGGATCCTCCGGCCCGACAGGCCGAATCCGCCCGCCGGTGACGCCTGAAGCGCGTCGCACTTCAGGTCTTTGTTCTTGTGCCTGCCGTTGTCCCAAAACCGCTGCACACTTTTGGGCGGCGTGCACTAATTAGGAACGAAACCGCCCGGCCGCCATAGACAGGGCGGCAGGGCGTTCGAAAAAGACTGGTGTGTCGCTCAGGCCTTGGCCGCTTTGAGCTCGTCAATCTTGGCGCAGAGGTTTTTCAGCACGAAATATTCTTCAGTGGAAACCTTGCCTTCGTTGACCTCCTGCGTCCACTTTTCGAGCGGAATCTTGATGCCGAATTCCTTGTCGATCGCAAAGACGATGTCGAGGAAGTCGAGGCTGTCGATACCGAGGTCGTCGATCGTATGGCTCTCCGGCGTGATCGTGGCGCGATCGATCTCGCTGGTTTCTGCAATAATGTCGGCAACTTTATCGAATGTAGCGGTCACGCGCTGTACCTCATGAAATGACGATTTAAACCCCCTCATAGGCAAATCCTTTTCAAAAGCCAATGCTTTCGTCCGAGCGTCGCGGCAATTTGACAATAAGGTGTTGCCTAAACAGCAATGGAACGCCGGCGAGTGCTGGCGTCGAAAACAAGGATGCGGCTGTTCAACATCCGCACCGGTCTTTGATCTGAATCAAATTATGCGCGCCGGCATTTGATAATCATCAAGCTGCGCTGGAAGGGAATTGCGATCGCGCTCCAGTATTGTCCGGCTTTTTGAAGGATCACGACGATGGACGTTGCCAGCAGCGAGATTTTCGAGACAGGCACGCCCGTCGCATGTCGTTCCTGTCAGGCGCGACACGGCGTCGTCTGCGGCGCCCTGTCAAACGCTCAGTTGAAGGAGTTCAACCGCCACTCCCTGCGCCGCAAGATCGAGGCCGGCTCGGAGATCATTGCGCAAGGATCGGAAAGTTCGTTTTATTCGAACATCATGCGCGGCGTGGTGAAGCTCTGCAAGATGATGCCGGACGGACGCCAGCAGATCGTCGGCCTGCAGTTCGCTCCCGATTTCGTCGGCAGACCCTTCGTCCGCGAAAGCACACTATCGGCGGAGGCGGCAACCGACGCCGAAATTTGTGTCTTCCCGCGCAACCTGCTCGACCGCATGATCGGGGAGACGCCGGAGCTGCAGCGCAGGCTGCACGATCAGGCGCTTAACGAGCTGGACGCCGCGCGCGACTGGATGCTGACGCTTGGCCGCCGCACGGCTGAGGAAAAGGTTGCAAGCCTGCTCCACCTCATCGCAACCCATGCCGAGCCGCAAACCGCCATCAGCACGGCCTTCGACCTGCCGCTGTCGCGCGCCGAGATCGCCGATTTTCTCGGACTGACGATCGAAACCGTCAGCCGGCAAATGACAAGGCTGCGCAAGCGGGGTGTTATCCTGATCGAGAACTCCAGACATATCGTCGTTCCCGATCTGGATGAGCTGGAAAGGATCAGCGCGTAACGCGATCAGACATTGAATTCGGATCAGGTACTGATCCGAGATCAGACGCCGAATTCAGGTTCAAGCGCTGATCCGGGATCAGCGCGTGATGACGACGCGGGTATTGGCAAGACCTGCCTGCCGCGCCAGTGAGAAGAACTCGGCCGCATTGTCGGGATGCAGGCGAACGCAGCCATGCGAGGCCGGTGTGCCGAGGCGCTTCAGATCGAAGGTGGCGTGAACGGCGTAACCGCCGTTGAAAAATACGGCATACGGCATCGGCGCGTTGTCGTACTTGCGCGAACGGTGATCGCGCGACAACCATTTGGCGCTCCAGGAGCCGGTGGGCGTGACATAACCATTGCGCGCGGTCGAAACCTTCCAGCGATATTTGACGAAGCCGTTCTCGGTGACGGTCATTGTCTGCTTGCCGATGCTGATATTTGCAACCAGCGTTGCCGCCTCAGCCGCAACTGGAGAAAGCTGCAGCAACAAGCTTGCCGCCGCGGCGGCAAAAATCGTCTTCATGATAACCCCTCTTCGCACCCACGCAGTTTGACTGCGCCCTCACGACAGAGAGACTATGACGATACTTGATTATATAGCTTTAACCCGAATGGTAATCACAATTCTAACAGAGCAATGACGGGTCTACGCGCACGGGCGGGCGGCCGCTTCGCCTCACTGAAGCTTGGGTGGCGCCGCCGACCTCTGCTTGAGCTGCTGATAGGCCTTGTTCATCTTTTGGCGGATGGAGGCCATGGTGCCGAGATTATGGCCGCAGGCAGCGCAAGTTATGATGTCCGTCTCGCGAATCTCGGGACGCTCGAATTTCATCTTGGTGCTTTTGCACTTCGGGCACGGTAGTTCAACCTGAACTGTCATCGCTCTGCTTCCGGTCTGATGGATTTGAGGCGTTTCGCATAAACCTTTGCAGCGGGACTGTCCACCGGGGCATGAGCTGCTACGGTAAGCTCCTCACAGGAAGCACAAAAACAATCCGAACGTCAGGCCGGCAAGCACCATGCAGCTCGCCTGAAAGACGGAGACACCGTCTTCGATGTCGCCGGATGTGGCGACATCGCGGCCGGGATTGTTGATCATCGGTTCGGTAACGAGCACGCCGCCATAGATGCGCGGTCCGGCGAGTTGTACATTCAGAGCACCCGCCATTGCCGCTTCCGGCCGGCCGGAATTCGGCGAACGGTGCAGGCCGCCGTCGCGCATCGCCACCCGGATCGCGTCGCGGCAGGCGCTGGTCCCGCGCCGGATCCAGGCGCCTGCAGCAATCAGCAGGATCGAAAGGCGCGCGGCCGGCCAGTTGGCGAGATCGTCGAGCCGGGCGGCCGCCCAGCCGAAATCGATATATTTTTCCGATCTATGGCCGATCATCGAATCTGCCGTGTTCAGCATCTTGTAGGCGAAAAGCCCTGGCAGGCCGAAGATAGCATACCAAATCGCCGGCGCGACGACGCCATCGGAAAAGTTCTCGGCAAGGCTTTCGATCGCAGCACGGCAGACGGCCGGCTCATCCAGCGTCTCGGGATCGCGCCCGACAATGCGGGCGACGGCGGTCCGCCCACCGGCAAGCCCCTCCTCACGCAGGGCGACGGCAACGGCGGCGACGTGGTCGGCAAGGCTCTTCTGCGCCAGAAAGACCGCCACCAGTCCGGTCTCCAGCAAGATGCCGGCGAGGCCGAACAGCGCGAAAAACCGGTCGAACACGAAGCCTGCCGCGAGAGCGAGCAACATCAGCGCCAGGATGGCGGCAATGCCGTTCATCCGCCGTTGATGCCCCGTGAGGCTTGAAGGATTGAGCTGCTGGTCGGCATAGGAGATCACCGCTCCGAACATCGCGACAGGATGCGGCACGCGCGACCAGAGCCATTGCGGATCGCCGACGATCCGGTCGAGCAGCAGCGCCAGAAGCAGCACGAGAAGGTTTAGGTCGATCGTCATCGCTCAAATCTCTGAAGGGCTTCACCAAGCCGCCGGTCCGCCGCCCGATCGGGCGGCAGCCCGAAACGCAGCCATCCGGGCGCATAGTCGAACTTGCGGACGAGAATATGATGCCGACAGAGATGCGTGTAAATGTCGCTCGCCCTGGCATCGTCGACAAGGGCGAACAGCCCTGTTCCCCCGGTGATCTGCAGCCCGACCCCGCTCAGCACCGCATGAAGCCCGGCGCAGCGTTCATCGATGAGCCGGCGGATGGGGGAAACGTCCGAACGCAGTACCGAGCCTGCTATCGAAAGCGCCGGCCCGGACACTGCCCAGGGTCCGAGCCACTCCTCGAAACGCTTGAGAATATCGTCACCTGCAATCGCAAAACCGAGCCGAAGGCCAGCGAGCCCGAAAAACTTGCCGAAGGAGCGGAAGATCACCAGATTTGAGAGCCTCTGAGCATGGCCGGCGAGACTCAGCGCCGGAATGTCATCGCCGAAAGCTTCGTCGACGACGAGGAGTCCCCCGACCGCCTTCATCCTGTCATGCAGGGCGATCAGCGTTTCCACAGGCCATGTCAGCCCATCGGGATTATTCGGATTGACGACGACGGCAAGCCGATGCTCGGCGCCGATCGCAGCGACACCATCGAGGGTATCGACGGCAAAACCGGCCGAAATAAAAGTGCGCGCATACTCGCCATAGGTCGGCGCCACGACCGCGACCCTGTCGTCCACCATGGCGCCCTCACCCTTTGTCAGCAGCCGCGGCAGAAGTTGGATCACCGACTGCGTGCCGGGCACCGGCAGCGGCAGGATCTCGCCGCTCCCGTAATAATCGCGCGCAGCCCGCCTTGCCTCATCGACTAGATAGCTGTCCGGCAGACGGTGCCAAGCCCGCGCCGGGATTTCGGGCAAAGCCGCCGGGCATGGGTTGATGCCGGTGGAAAGGTCGAGCCATTCCTCCGGCCTGCCGCCAAAGGCGGCAGCAGCGGCGGTCACGCCGCCACCATGGACGACCGGAGCGCTCATGCGGCAATCCCGGTGAGATCGATCAGATGCATGTAGGAGCCCGCCACCTGCCCGCGCCGGAGCCCCGCCGGGCCGAAATCGGTTCCGAGCGCATCCCGGACCTGAAACAGCCGCTCGCCCTCGCCTTCCGAGACGAGGGTGGAATAGTGGAATTCATGCGCCGTCATTGCCCGCTGAAAGATCGCATCGTCGAGCGGCGTGACGTGGCGATAACCGAGATGGCGTTTGCGCGCAGCATAGCTGGTGACGACGGGCAGCAGACCGAGCATCTCGTGACGTTTGCCGTCTGCGTCGATCAGCCCTTCGCCGAGCACCATATAGCCGCCGCACTCGCCAAAGATCCGGATGCCGCGTGCCGCCGCATCGAGAAGGCCGGCGCGGAAAGTCGGCGCCCGTGAGAGCTTTCCGGCATGCAGCTCGGGATAGCCGCCGGGCAGATAGATCGCATCCGCATCGGCAGCGGGCGCCTCGTCGGCGAGCGGCGAGAAGAAGGAAATCGCAGCCCCCCGCCGCCGCCAGCCAAGCAGCATATGCTCATAGGAAAAGGCAAAGGCGATATCGCGGGCCACTGCAATGCGACTGCCGAGTGGCGGCAGGCGATCGATATTGGCAGCCGACGGCCGGTTGAGCCCCTGCCTCGCGATGCGCAGCAGAAACTCGAAATTGCATTCCTCGGAGACGGCATCCGCCGCATGCTCGATGAACCCTTCGAGGCTCGCATGTTCACCGGCCTGAACAAGGCCGAGATGGCGATCCGGCAAGGCAAGCGCCTTGTCGCTGCCGATTACGGCGATCACGGGCATCCGGATCGCCTCGAGCGCCTGACGCAGCATCGCCTCGTGCCGGTCGCTGCCGACCTTGTTGAGGATGACCCCGGCCACGCGGACATCCGCGCGGAAACCGGCGAAGCCCGCCACCAGCGGCGCGACCGATTGCGACATGCGTGAGGCGTCGACGACCAACACCACGGAAAGGCCGAGCTGGGCGGCCAGATCCGCTGCCGTCCCTTTGCCGTCGGCCGCTCCGTCGAACAGCCCCATCATCGCCTCGACGACGAGAATGCGGTCGCCGGAGCGGTGCAGCGTGGCATTGGCCGAGATCAGCTCCGGCCGCATCGCCCAGGGATCAAAGTTCAGGCAGGGCGTGCCGCTTGCCGCCGCATGGAAGGCGGGATCGATATAATCCGGGCCGGCCTTGCCCGGCGCGACCGCGATGCCGCGCCGACGCAAGGCTCTGAGCAGGCCGAGCGTCACCGTCGTCTTGCCGGCACCGGAGGAAGGAGCTGCAATCAGCAGGCCGCTCATGCCAGCACCTGGCCGGACTGGCGGAACGGATCGGGCTGCAGCCGTCGTCCGGCGAGAGCGCCGACCCAATCGAGCGAGGCTCGGAGCCGCACCACCTCGCCAACGACGACCACCGCCGGCGGCTCGAGCCCGGAGGCGGTAACAGCCTGGGTCGCCTGCCCCAGCGTCGTCTCCAGCACCTGCTGCGCACCGGTCGCCGCATTGCAGACGAAAGCTACGGGCTCGGACGGCGAGCGGCCCGAAGCAATGAGGCTGGCGCTAATCTGGGCGATATGCTTCATCGCCATATACATGACGATCACCGGCGAACCCTTGCCGATCGCTTCCCAGTTGATTCTGTCGGGCACGATGCCGGAGGAATCATGGCCGGTGAGAAACGTCACCGCATGATTGATCTCGCGATGGGTCACCGGAATGCCGGCATAGGCAAGCCCGCCGATACCGGCGGTGATCCCCGGCACGATGCGGAAAGGGATATTGTGCTCGACCAGCGTCAGCGCCTCCTCCCCGCCGCGCCCGAAGACGAAGGGATCGCCACCCTTCAGCCGCAGCACCCGCTTGCCGGTGTGCGCCAGTTCCACCAGGCGCAACGAAATATCCCGCTGCTTGGCCGAGGGTTTGCCGCCGCGTTTGCCGGCATATTCGAGTTCGGCGCCGGCGTGCGCGAGCCTCAGACAGTCCTCATTGACCAACGCATCATGGACGATCACATCGGCCTCGGCGAGCCCCTTGGCGGCCAAGAGCGTCAGCAGACCCGGATCACCCGGACCGGCCCCGACGAGCCAGACGCTGCCCGGCTCCAATGCCGGCAAATGGGAGAATGCGCTATTCGACATTTTGTTGATCTAGGCCCAGCGAGGGCCAAGGTCAACGCCGCCCGCGCCACCTCACTGCAAGTTGCTGAGATGACGATGACTCACCTTGCAAACAGCGGACTCAGTATCGCAACAAAACGACGCAACAGCATGAATATATTATAGTATACCCGCCCGCTGCACCGACGGCTGACAAAGTCGTCCAACTCCTCTTCGTCATGGTCGGCCTTGTCCCGAGTATTTGTGGCAGCCGCGGCAGACCCTCGACACAAGGCCGAGGGTGTGATGCCAAAAAAAGCAAGTCGAAAGTTGGCGCCTGCTGCAATCAGTCCTTCAAGACACTCAGCCGCGAAGCAGCGTATCGCGGATCAGCTTTAGGACCTTTTCCGACTCGATCCCTGTGGTGACGATTTGGCTCGGCCGATCATCCCAATCGCCGGGCGGGAAGCGGCGGCCATCCGGCTTGACGATCGTCTGACCGTCGGCAATGCCGCCGCAGACGACGCGCACCGCCCCCGATATCGACGAGAACAGTTCCGGGGCCACGACGTAGACTGCGGCGCAGCTGTCATGCACCATCATGCCGTCCTCGACCGCATGCTGGTAGAAGTCGATGTAGGATTGCGAGAGTGCATCGAGCAGTTTCACGGCGCCATCTCCCTCGGCCGCCATCCTGCCGAGATAACTGCGGCTCATGGTGGTGATCGAGGTGACGTCGAGGCCGATGACTGCGACCTTCCACGGCGCTGTCATGACAATGTCGGCGGCCTCGGGATCGCCGTGAATATTGGCCTCGGCGACCGGCGAGACATTGCCGGGAACATAGAAGTTGCCACCCATGATGACGACGTCCTTGACCAGAGTCGCAATCTCGGGATCCTCCTTCAGCGCCATCGCCAGATTGGTCATCCGTCCGACCGCGACCAGACGCACCTCGCCAGGATTGGCACGCACAGTGTCGATGATGAAGCGGTGCGCCGGGCGCGGATCGAGCGGCAGGTCGATCGCTGCGGGCACCTCGATATCGCCGAGGCCGTTGTCGCCATGCACCATGGAAGGCCATTCCCGCTCGGCGCGCGAGGCATCGATGGTGACGCTGGCGCCTTTGGCGACCGGCGCGGGAATATTCCACTCACGCTTGAGGAAGAGCGCATTGCGCGTCGTCGTCTCCACCGATGCATTGCCAAAGACCGTGGTGACGCCGATCAGATCGATTTCGGGATGGCGATGCAGGAAGAGAAGCGCCATGGCGTCGTCAACGCCCGGGTCAGTGTCATAAATGACCTTGTGCATAATTTATCCTCTAAATGTGAATCGCGAGCCTGCCGGTTGGCGCCGCGAATTGCCGCCACCATAGCGACCGTCAGGCTTTCTGCAACCCGCCTCGGGCGACTGCCGCCGTCGCCTGCGCCGACTTGATTTTGCCAAGCACCAGTTCGGCATCGTCGCCGATCGCAGCAAGCGCCGCCGATTCCGCAACGCCATGGCAGCCGACGCGAGCAAAGACGACGGCCGATGGATTTCTGAGCCGCGGCGTTTCCCGCTCCAGTCGCGGAGCGTCGAAGAATAGAGCCGGCACGGCAAAATGCCTGGCGACTGCCAGGATTGCCGCCTCCTTCCGGCGGCTGTCGATGGAAGCAATGGCGGCGAGCTCATCCGCGCTGATCCCGACCGCCCCAAGCGCCGCGACGGCGAGCGCCAACACCTCCGCAGCCGGCGTCCCGCGCTCGCAGCCAAGACCGAGCACATGGCGCCGTGCCGGATTGAAAGATATGTCGCTCATGGAAGCAGCCGAATGTGCCGTTGCTGTGTCCTTGCAGCCATTGCAGCTTGGAGAGGGAAATGCAACAAGACCGGCTGAAAGCCCTTCTGGAATAGCATCTTGCCTGACATTGCCCTCCATCTGCTTCTGCTGCTCTGCGCTGCTGCCTTCTTTGCCGGTTTCGTCGATGCAATTGCCGGCGGCGGCGGTCTCATCACCGTTCCCGCCATGTTGATCGCCGGCATCCCGCCGCTGCAGACGCTCGGAACCAACAAGGTGCAATCGATCTTCGGCGCAGCTTCCGCGACGCTCGCCTATGCCCGCAAGGGCCATGTGGAGCTTTCCGAACAGTTGCCGATGGCTCTGATGGCCCTCATGGGCGGGGCACTCGGCGCCGCTCTTGCGACGATCGTACCAGGCCAGGTGCTTCAAGCGATCATGCCTGTGCTGCTGCTGGCAATCGCGATCTTCTTTGCCGTCAAGCCGAACCTCAACGATCTTGACAAACACCGCCTCATCACGCCCTTCGCCTTCGGCCTGACGCTGGTGCCGGCCATCGGCTTCTACGACGGCGTCTTCGGCCCCGGCACCGGCTCTTTCTTCATGCTCGCCTTCGTCACCCTCGCCGGCTTCGGCGTGCTGAAGGCGACGGCCCACACCAAACTTTTGAACTTCGGCTCGAATTTCGGTGCGCTGATCGTCTTCGCAAGCTTCGGCGCGATCCTCTGGAAGATCGGCCTGCTGATGGGCGTCTGCCAATTCCTCGGCGCACAAGTGGGCTCACGGCTTGCCATGCGCATCGGCGCAAAGCTCATCAAGCCGCTGCTCGTCATCGTCTGCATCGCTCTCGCGGTGAAGCTGCTCGCCGACCCGGCAAATCCGCTACGTGTCTGGATCGGACTCTAGCCAAACGCCTTTCATTACCTCTGGCGTAATTGATAGGGTGCACCGCCTTCGCCCATGATCGCCCTGCCTGGAATTGACCGGCGATCAAAAGGAGATGACCCAATGAACGACGCAACGACCACCGCCGAGCGCTACCTCGCCATCTGGAACGAGACGGATGATGAGCGCCGCCGCGCGCTCATCGCCGAGAGCTGGGCTGAAGCAGCAATCTATGTCGATCCGCTGATGCGCGGGCAAGGCCATGAGCAGATCAACGCGCTGGTCGAGGCTGTCCAGAACCGCTTCCCCGGTTTTCGCTTCGCACTGATCGGCACGGCCGACGGCTACGGCGATAACTTACGCTTCTCCTGGGGCCTCGGCCCTGAAAATGGCGAAGCGCTGATCAAGGGCACGGATTTCGCCGAACTCGAAGACGGCAGGTTAAAATCCGTCCATGGCTTCATCGACCAATTGCCGGAAGCCGCCTGATGACCCCGACCGCCCGCTCTCTCGGAGATCACCTGCGCGAATGGCGCCAGCGCCGCCGCATGAGCCAGCTGGATCTCGCGCTCGAAGCCGATATCTCCCAACGGCACCTGAGCTTCATCGAGAGCGGGCGCTCGACGCCGAGCCGCGAGATGCTGCTGCATCTGGCCGAGCGTCTGGACGTTCCGCTCCGCGACCGGAACCCGCTGCTGCTGGCTGCGGGTTTCGCCCCGGTCTTTGCCGAACGCAAGCTGGACGATCCCGCCCTTGAGCCGGCGCGGCGCGCCATCGACATGGTGCTGAAGGGCCACGAACCCTGCCCGGCCATCGCCATCGACCGTCACTGGGCGCTCATTGCCGCCAACGCCGCCATCACGCCGCTGCTCGAAGCCGTTGCCGATGAATCGCTGCTGGAACCGCCCATCAACGTGCTGCGCCTCAGCCTGCATCCGCGGGGCCTTGCACCTCAGATCGCTAACCTCCCGGAATGGCGCGCCCATCTTCTCGACCGGCTGCAGCAGCAGATATCGGTCTCGGGCGACCCGGTGCTGGAAACGCTGCTGAAGGATCTGCTCTCCTACCCCGCGCCCGAATCCACCGGCGAGGCCCATGCCGACCATGCCGGCATCGTCGTTCCGCTAAAACTATCGACGAAAGCCGGCCTGCTCTCTTTCATCTCGACAACGACCGTCTTCGGCACGCCTGTCGATATCACCCTGTCGGAACTGGCCGTCGAATCCTTCTTTCCGGCCGATCAGGAAACGGCCGCCATCCTGCGCAGCCTCGCCCTCAACTGACGATCTCTTTGCTTACACGCAATTCCGGACGCAAAACCGCGCACACTCCTGCTGGAATTGCCCTCCTTTTCACGCAATTCCGAACGCAAAACCGCGCACACTTTTGCTGGAATTGCTTTAGAACTCCACACCCGGCTGCCCCTTGATGCCGGAGCGGAAGGGATGCTTGATCAGCTCCATCTCGGTGACGAGATCGGCAATTTCGATCAGTTCATCCTTGGCGTTGCGTCCCGTCAGCACGACATGCGTCATGTAGGGCTTCTCGTTCTTCAGGAATTCGACAACCTCGTTAATATCGAGATAGTCGTAACGCAGCGCGATATTGATCTCGTCGAGCAGCACCATGGAATTGCGCTCGTCGCGGATCAGCTCCTTGGCCTTTTCCCAGGCAGCCCTTGCCGCCGCGACATCCCGCGCCCGGTCCTGCGTCTCCCAGGTAAAGCCCTCGCCCATCGTATGGAACTGGCAGAGATCGGAAAAATGCTTCTCGATCAGATCTCGCTCGCCCGTCCACATCGCACCCTTGATGAACTGCACGACGGCCGACGGCTTCCCATGCGCAATATGCCGGAAGATCATGCCGAAAGCGGCCGACGACTTGCCCTTGCCCTTGCCGGTATGAACGATGATCAAGCCCCTCTCATCCGTCTTGGTCGCCATGATCTTGTCACGGGCGGCCTTCTTCTTCGCCATCTTCTCGGCGTGACGGGCATCGTCTTTTTCGACTGGTACGACTGGCTCTTCGGTCATGGCTGGCTGCCTGCTCTTTTCCTGGCTTCGTTGATGTCTGTGAGATTGAACTGCGCCGAATTGCTGCGCGGCGTCCAAAGCCCCCGCTCGATCGCCTCCATCAGCCGCTCTTTCATTTCGGAAAGTGCTGCCGGATTCTTCTCGGCCATGAAGTCGCGCACTCTCACGTCGGCGATAAAGGCCTGATAGACAGCCTCGAAATGATGATTGCCGACAGCGCCGGTGGTCGCCGCGAAAGCAAAGAGGTAATCGACCGTCGCTGCGATCTCGGCAGCGCCCTTGTAGCCATGACGCATGACGCCAACGATCCATTTCGGATTGACGACGCGCCCACGCACTACCCGCCCGATTTCTTCCTCCAGAGAGCGAATAACAGGCTTCTCCGGCCTGGAATGATCATTGTGATAGATCGCCGGCCGCACACCGCCGAGCGCTTCGGCCGCCGCCGCCATACCGCCTTCGAACTGGTAATAATCGTCGCTGTCGAGCAGGTCGTGCTCGCGATTGTCCTGGTTCTGTACGACGGCCTGGATGGAACGCAGCCGCTCCTCGAAGAGCCCGCGCTCGGCCTGCCCTTCCTCACCCGCGCCATAGGCATAGCTGCCCCAGACAAGATAGGCTTCGGCCAGATCGGCCCGCCGCTCCCAGCCCTTCTCATCGATCAGCGCCTGCAGGCCGGCACCATAGGCCCCCGGCTTGGAGCCGAAGATGCGATAACCCGCACGCTTCGCCGCCGCCTTCGCATCGAGCCCGGCTGCGGCAAGCCGCGCCGCCTCACCGCGCATGCGCCCGGCGATCGGATTGTCAGCCGCATCCTCCTCCAGCGCACCGACGGCGCGGATCGCCTTGTCGAACAGCGCGATCTGCTCCGGGAAAGCGTCACGGAAGAAGCCGGAAATGCGCAACGTCACATCCACCCGCGGCCGCCGCAGCATGGCCGGCGGGATAATCTCGTAGCCGGTGACACGCCGAGAGGCCATGTCCCAGACCGGCTTGACGCCGATCAGCGCCAAAGCTTGAGCGATATCGTCGCCGCCGGTGCGCATGTTCGAGGTGCCCCAGGCCGTCAGCCCGAAGGAGACGGGCCATTCACCGTGATCCTGCACGTAACGGCGGATCAGCAATTCCGCGGATTTTTTTCCCAGCTCATAGGCCGCCGGCGTCGGCACCGCGCGGCTGTCGACGGAATAGAAATTCCGTCCCGTCGGCAGCACATCCGGCCGCCCGCGCGTCGGTGCGCCGGATGGGCCGGGCGGCACGAAACGGCCGTCGAGGCCGCGCAGCAAACTGGTGATTTCGGCCGGGCCGCAGGCGAGAATTGAGGGCTTCAGGCGTGCCTCGATTTCGTCGAGTACGGCTCTGGTTTGGGACCAGAGGGTTGGGCAGTCCATATCGCCCGAAACGAGCTTGGCGGCGAGCAGCTCGATGCGCTCGATCGTGTCGCCATTGCTGCGCCAGGGGGCGTCGAGGATATCTGCAAGGATTGCCGGGCATGGGCCGGCCCAGGGGGCGGCCATGTCGCAATCGAGAGGGTCGAAGGTGGGATTACCCCCCTCTGCCCTGCCGGGCATCTCCCCCAAAAGGGGGGAGATTGGATCGGCGATAGCGCTTCCCCAAACAACTGATGTAGGGCGGCGGTCTGGCCCCCCGTCGATCTCCCCCCTTGTGGGGGGTCCGAAGGACGGGTGGCGACACGCGGCTCGACCCCGGTAGTCCGGCAGGACAGAGGGGGGTGTCACGGGCTCAACGCCCAACCCAGCATCCCCAGCAATCGCCCGCTGCAGACTCCCATCCCCGCCCTCACCGAGCCCACGCGGCACCCGCGCCAAGGCCACGGTGAGATCCGTCAGCAACCGCCCTTCCGGCGACACCCCAAACACATGCAACCCATCCCGGATCTGCATCTCCTTGAGATCACAGAGATAGGCATCTAGCTTCTTCAGCGCCTCGCCTTCACTCTCTCCCTTCGCAATGCCCGCGTCGCGGTCCAGCCCGATATCGCTAACAAGCTCAAGGATCTGCCGACTGAGCAAGCGGATACGCCTGGGATCGCCGCCCGAGGCTTCGTAATATTCGTCGACCAGCGCCTCCAGATCCTTGAGCGGCCCGTAACTTTCGGCCCGCGTCAGCGGCGGCGTCAGGTGATCGATGATAACCGCCGCGCTACGGCGCTTGGCCTGCGTGCCCTCGCCGGGATCATTGACGATGAAGGGATAAAGATGCGGCAAGGGTCCGAGGATAGCCTCGGGATAGCAAGTGTCGGACAGCGCCAGCGCCTTGCCGGGCAGCCATTCCAGATTGCCGTGCTTGCCCATGTGAACCACAGCATCGGCGCCGAACTCTTCGCGCAGAAAGGCATAGAAGGCGAAATAACCGTGCGGCGGCACGAGATCCGGCGAGTGATAACTCTCCTTCGGATCGATATTGTAGCCCCGCGCCGGCTGGATCCCCACCAGCAACCCGCCGAACCGGGCAAAGGGCAGCGCGAAAGCGCCATCCCGCAGATAAGGATCCGCTTCGGGATCACCCCAACGCGCCGTCACTTCCTCCTGAATCTGATTGGGAAGAGAGGCGAAGAAGCGCTTGTATCGACTCAGGGAAAGCCGCTCGCGCACCACCTTGCCGTCAAAGCCGGAATTGGTCGGCCCGGCCATCAGATGCCGCATGAGCGCATCTCCATCGGCGGGAATATCGGCAACGGGATAACCGGCCTCCGCCATCGCCCGCATCACCTCGACGGTGCCGGCAGGCGTATCGAGACCGACGCCATTGCCGAGCCGTCCATCGCGGTTCGGATAATTCGCCATGACGAGCGCAACACGCCGCTCCAAAACCGGCCGCTGCCGCAGCCGCGCCCAGTTGGCGGCAAGCGCAGCCACATAGGCCATGCGCCCCACATCCGGCTCGCTGGAAACGATATTGGCCTCAACCGCAGCATCGTAGCGGGCGGCAGATTTGAAGGAGACGGCGCGCGACAGGACGCGGCCGTCCACCTCCGGCAGCGCGACGTTCATGCCGAGATCGCGGGCGGACAATCCTTGCGATGAGGCCGTCCAGGCTTCCCGCGACGAGGCCGAAAAGATC
The DNA here is from genome assembly GCF_050587665.1 of Rhizobium sp. Nf11,1. Lineage (NCBI taxonomy): Bacteria > Pseudomonadati > Pseudomonadota > Alphaproteobacteria > Hyphomicrobiales > Rhizobiaceae > Rhizobium > Rhizobium sp. Nf11,1. The sequence goes on from NZ_JBOBHU010000010.1 coordinate 170,670, forward strand.
GCCTGCAGAACGATGGCGTCATTGGCCTCCAGCACCGTCGGTTCGCGATCGGCCCCAGGGGCGGAGACGGCGAAGCCCGTCGTGTTGATGACGACGTCGGGTTTGAGGTCGGCGAAGATGGATTCGAGGATGCCTTTGGAGATCGGGTCCTTGAGGCTGTAGGCGAAGACTGGCAACGGGCGAAGACCCCGCGACCGCAGGGCTTCGATCAGGGTTTCGACGGGGCGGGTTTCGCCGCTCTGCACGAGGGCGCGGTAGAAGGCTATGGCGATGATAGGACGAATGGTGGGTTCGATTTCCACCTTCTCCGTCGAATATGCGGTGCTCTGGTCTGCCGTCGAGTACGCGGTACCCCCCTCTGTCCTGCCGGACATCTCCCCCACAAGGGGGGAGATCGAATCGTGGAAGGTCTCTCCCCAAACAACCGATGTAGGGCGATAATCTCGCCCCTTGCCGATCTCCCCCCTTGTGGGGGAGATGTCCGGCAGGACAGAGGGGGGTGTCACGACTTCGACAGCCAAGGAAGACGCGCTTGAAACAAGCCTCTTCCATCCCTCAATCCCAACCAGCCCTCTCCCCGGCCACCAGATCCCCGCCTTCATCAGCGGCGCGGCCGGCGTCGGCTTCTCCTCCCCCGAAAGCATCGCCGCTGCATAGGCAAGAAAGCCCCGCGCATTGGCGTCGCCGCCCTCGATCAGATAGCCCCACAGCGCATTGAGATCCTCCAACGCCACATTGGAAAACGGCGTCAGTCCGGCATCTGGCTTGGCATCCCCCGGCAGCACTGCAATCAGCGCGCCATTCCGCGCAGCAACCGCATGCAGCGCCTCCAGCGCATAGTGGAAATAGCTCGCCCCGCCCAACGCCCGCACGATGATCAGCCTCGCATGCTGCGCCGTCCGCTCGACATAGGTATCGACCGACATCGGATGCTTCAGGCTCATCAGGCTTGCAAGCCTCAGCGAATAGCCCGCCACTCCGCCGGCATACGCCGCGGCGATCGCTGCAAGCTCGGTGTCGGCGGCCGAGAGGAACAAGATATCGCCAGGCGTCTGCCCGAGGTCGATCGCCTCTTCGCCGTCGCTGATCGATCCTTGCTGGGCCAGAAGCAGATGCATCGACTATCCCTAAGCGAGCGCTTCGATCGCCTTGCGCACCGCGTCCTGATCCATCTCATGCAGGCCGATGACGACGAGGCGGGTGCTGCGCGCTTCATCAGGCGCCCAGGCGCGGTCGAAATACTGATCGATGCGGGCACCGACGGCCTGCAGCTGCAGGCGCATCGGCTTGCCGGAAACGTCGATGAAGCCTTTGAGGCGCAGTACGTCATGCGCGGCGATGATGGCCTTCAGCCTCTCGACGAAACCTGCCGTATCGGAGATGGCGCCGAGTTCGACGACGAAACTGTCGAATTCGTCGTGATCATGCGGCTCGCCCTCTTCATGCTCCAGCTCGTGATGGGATTTGCGGTTGCCGATATCGTCTTCCGTGCCGATGCCTAGGCCGAGCAGCACGCTTGCCGGCACCGCGCCATTCCTGGCCTCGATCATCACGGGTTTGCGGGCGATGCGCGAGGCAACCTCGCTCTTGACGCGTCCAAGGCCATCGCTGTCGATCAGGTCGGTCTTGTTGAGCACGATCAGGTCGGCGCAGGTCAGCTGATCTTCGAAGAGCTCCTCGATCGGGCTTTCATGATCGAGCGATTCATCCTCGGCGCGGCGCGCATCGACGGCATCATGATCATCCGCAAAACGGCCTGCGGCAACCGCAGCGCTGTCGACCACGGTGACAACGCCGTCGACGGTGACTTCGCTGCGGATATCGGGCCAGTTGAAGGCGGCGACGAGCGGCTGCGGCAGGGCAAGACCCGAGGTCTCGATGACGATATGGTCGGGGCGCTGGTCGCGCTCCAGAAGTTTGGTCATGGTCGGAATGAAATCGTCGGCCACGGTGCAGCAGATGCAGCCGTTCGTGAGTTCGATGATGTCGTCCTCGGTGCAGTTCTCCGCGCCGCAGCCCTTCAGCACATCGCCGTCGACGCCGAGATCGCCGAACTCGTTGATGATGAGCGCGATCTTCCTGCCGCCGGCATTGGTCAGCAGGTTGCGGATCATCGTCGTCTTGCCGGCGCCGAGAAAGCCGGTGATGACGGTTGCGGGGATTTTCTGCTGTTTCATGGAACTTCAACCCTTCATTTTCAGCGGCAGACCGGCCGCGATGAAATAGACTTCGGCGGCCTTCGTCGCGATCATTTGATGCAGCCGCCCGGCATGATCGCGAAATTCCCGCGCCATGCGATTGTCAGGCACGATGCCGAGGCCGACTTCGTTGGAAACGATGACGAGCCGCGCCTTCGCCTGCGGCAGCCAGCCGGCAAGCGCAGCAGCCTGAACCGCGATATCGCGCCCCTCCATCATCAAATTGGTGAGCCACAGCGTCAGGCAATCGACCAGGATCGCCCTGCCCTCACTGTCGATAGCTGCAAGCTTGCCGACGAGATCAAGCGGCTCCTCATGCGTCGTCCAGGAAGGACCGCGATCGTCCTGGTGCTGGTCGATACGCGCCTGCATCTCGTCGTCCCAGGCGCGGCCGGTCGCGATGTAATGCCGCTCGAGGCCGGTGGAAATGACGATATTTTCGGCGAAACGGGATTTGCCGGAGCGGGCGCCGCCGAGGATGAGGGTAGCGGTCATGCTCGGCCGCTCCTGGGAGAGAAGGCATAATCGAGGCTTGTTTCGGGTGGGTATTCCTTGACGGCTGAGGGTGCGACACCCCCCTCTGTCCTGCCGGACATCTCCCCCACAAGGGGGGAGATTGAATCGCGGCACGGGTCTTCCCAAACAACCGATGTAGGGCGAAGGTCTCGCTTCTTGCCGGTCTCCCCCCTTGTGGAGGGTCCGGAGGACGGGTCGAGACCCGCGGCTCGACCCCGGCAGTCGGGCAGGACAGAGGGGGGTACCGCATACTCGACACAGGCGGCCGAAAGCACCGCACCGCCGCCACTGCATCGCGCCACCGAAGGCAGCGCTGAATTCAATCGTTCAGCCAAAACAACCTCCGTGCTGGCAGTGGACCTCTGGCCCAGGATTGGGCTCGTCGCCCGGCGCGCATGGCAGGTCTCCTGGCTCGCGGGTATCGGCCGCGATCGGGGCGGACCGGAAACCGGTCGCCCCGCATCGTGCCAGCGGATCCGCCTCGCCTTCCCGGCTGCATCGGTGAAAAGGTGGACGATTCGTAGAAATAGAGGCGTCCGACCCCGGTTGATCACCATGCATGTCCAGTGGCTTTTCCGACATGTCGCCCATCCTGCTCGCCTGCACGATTGCGGGCTGCCGGCCGGAAGGGCTCGATGCCGGATGGAAGACCCTGACCGCTCTACAGTCGCGGGGTCGGCTGTGATAAGGGCGCCCGGCTTGGGTCCGCCCCGTCACATTCCCTTTTCATCCGGAAGGGCGCAACGCCGATCCGGAACCATCCGTTATGTCAGGATGGTCAAGCGACCATCCGTTGAGGGATGGTTAGGCAAGCCGGGGGCTGAAGTCAATCGACCTTCGCAGCCCTCCTCTAGCGCGAGGGGGCGAAAGGTCACGCCAATACCACTGACTCTACCGGAAATATCGTCTTTTATCAGTAATTTACGTAATAAATATTTGACCGGCCCGCCGGCTTTTCGCCGCAATTGCGCTGCAAGCCGGTTGCGCCATCGCCCTTGACCGGGCCTCTCCCCGCCTAGTTGTCTAGCCATGCTTATGAAATTGGATCGGCGCCGCCTGCGTGCGCTGCGAGTTTTCCTCGATCCGGGGCGGTTGCGCGCCCTCACTCGCCGCAGCGAAGTCGGCCTCTCGCTGGCGGGCGCCATCGTCGGCATCGCCTCGGGACTTGCCGTGACCTGCATGAGCTATGTCTCCAACGAGCTGCACCAGCAGGTGTTCGGCATCGCCGACAGTGAAAGGTTGAGCGCCTCGGTCATCGAAGACAAGATGCTGCTGCTCGCCGCCCCGGTCATCGGCGGCGCCCTGCTCGGCCTGCTGCTCCTGGTGCTCGCCAAGCGGCGCAAGAAACCGATGGTCGACCCGATCGAGGCCAATGCGCTGCATGGCGGCCGCCTGTCGCTAACCGACAGCATCATCGTTGCCGTACAGAATCTGATCTCCAACGGCTTCGGCGCCTCGGTCGGCCTGGAGGCCGGCTACACCCAGCTTGCCGCCGGCCTCGCCTCGAAATTCGGCCTGAAGCTGCAGCTGCGCCGTTCGGACCTGCGCATCCTTGTCGGCTGCGGTGCGGCCGGCGCCATTGCCGCCGCGTTCAACGCGCCGCTGACGGGCGCCTTCTACGCTTTCGAGCTGATCATCGGCACCTACACCATCGTATCGTTAACCCCGGTTGTGGTCTCCGCCCTCGTTTCGACCCTCATCGCAAGGTTGCTTGCCGAGGGCGATTTCACCATCGATATCGGCAGCTTCGGCTCGGTCGTGCCGGCCGATTATGTCCCGGCGCTGCTGCTCGGCGTCTTCTGCGCCGGCGTTGGCATTCTCCTCATGCAGGGCGTGGCCTTCATCGAGGAGGTGGCGCGCAAAAGCTCGATCGCTCCGCCCTTTCGCCCGGCGCTCGGCGGCATCATCGTCGGGCTTCTCGCGATGATCTCGCCGCAGGTGCTTTCGGCCGGCCACGGGGCGCTGCATCTCAACTTGTCCCGCGACGTGGCGATCCCGGCGCTGATCGGTCTCTTTCTTCTGAAATCGCTGGCTTCGGCAATCTCGATCGGCTCCGGCTTCAGGGGTGGTCTGTTCTTCGCCTCGCTGTTCATGGGCGCCCTGCTGGGCAAGCTCTTTGCTTATTGCGGCCCCTATTTTGCCGATGCGACATTGACGCCGGTCATTTATGCTGTGGTCGGGATGAGTTCCCTGGCCGTCGCCGTCATTGGCGGGCCGCTGACGATGACCTTTCTGGCGCTCGAAATCACCGGCGATTTCCCGATCACGGCACTGGTTCTTGCGGCCGTCATCACCTCCTCGCTCGTCGTGCGCTCGACCTTCGGCTACTCCTTCGCCACATGGCGCTTCCATCTGCGCGGCGAGAGCATCCGCAGCGCCCACGACGTCGGCTGGATCCGCAATCTCACCGTGAACAAGCTGATGCGCGCCGACGTGAAGACGGCAAGGGCCGATATCTCGCTGGACGACTTCAAGAAGGCCTTCCCGATCGGCTCGACCCAGCGCGTCATTCTCGTCGACGAGAACGACAAATATGCTGGCCTCGTACTAGTCCCGGAGATCTACGCTAACCCGACCGACGCTCAGGACGAGGGCCAGACGCTTGCCGATTTCGTCCGCTATCGCAATGATTTCCTGCAGCCGCAGATGAATGCCAAACAGGCGGCGGCGATCTTCGACAAAAGCGAAAGCGAAGCGCTCGCCGTCGTCAACAATCTGATCGAGCGCAAAGTGGTCGGACAACTCAGCGAAAGCCATACGCTGCGCCGCTACAGTGAAGAACTCGACCGCCGCCGCCGCGAGGTGTCTGGCGAAATCTGAGCGGACACTAGCGCATCGGCCGATGCGTAGATTTATAGCATTAGAGCGTCCCGAAAGGACGCACGGCGCTCTATGAGGCGGCGCCGGCAAGCCGGAAGACGTCGGCTCTCTTCGAAACGCCGCGCAGTTCGAACGAGCCGAGATGATCACAGGGCACGGCACAGGTCGCCGCGAAGCTTTCCGACAGCAGCAGGTGCTGCTCAAGCGTTCCGCAAAGCTTTTCAAGCCGCGAGGCCTCGTTGACGGCCCTGCCGATCACCGTGAAGTCGAGCCTGCCGTGAGCACCGACATTTCCGTAAAAAACCTCGCCGAGATGCAGCACGACATCGATGCCGATATGCGGACCGCCGTTGCGCGTCCGCTCACGATTGAGCTCTTCGTTTGCCCGCAGCAGGTTCTGGGCCGACGCCAATGCGGCCATGCAGGCCTTTTGCGGATCCTCGGCATCCGTCGGAAAGATCGCCAGTACGCTATCGCCCATGAACTTAAGGATCTCGCCGGAATTTTCCTCGACATGCCGGTCGATCAGCTCGAAATGCTCGTTGAGAAAGCCGACGATCTCCCCCGGCTGATAGACCTCGGTCAGCGCCGTAAAGTTGCGGAGGTCGGCAAGCAGGATAGCCGCATCGATGGATCCGCCCATTCCCCTGCGGGTTTCGCCGGCAAGGATGCGGGCGCTGGTCCTGGCGCCGGTATAGACGGCAAGGATATCGGTCGCGGTCTTCGAAACCGCCACGCGGTAGGCCGCAAGTCCCAGTGCCGGGAACAGTTTATCGACGATGGCCAGCTGATTGTCGGAGAATCCGCCTGGTGCATCGCTGGTCAGGGAAAAACCGAGCCCGCGCAGCGCGACCTCCTTCGGGAACTCGAAAAGATTGATCACGTGATCCGTGCCACCGGCAAGCGCAAATTCGGAAAGCTCGGCATACTGGAGACCCTCGCCCTTCGCCAGATTCCACCGACCGGTTTTCTCGCCGCGATTCAAAAGGTAGAATATCGGCGTCTCCTCGAAGACGCGATCCGCTGCGCTGCCATGTCCGGCCATTTCGATGGTCGTGACGCCACCCCTGACGAAATTGGCCGCTATGCCGCGGTACATCGGATGAAGCGACGGCATGCGGATGCTTGCCCGCCAGATCGGAAACCCTTCCGCGATTAGCCGGTCGCACAGGCCGGCGACGAGATCGCCAATATGCTCGCTCGTGATTCCCTGCTCAATAAGCCACTGAATATGATCTGTAATTTTCCAAGCCTCCGCTTGAGGGTCAACAACCATACATTAGTCCAATTCGCATATCGACACTACCCTTGAGCGCAAAAGCGATGCGACCAGGACTGCAGCATTCCGCCGCACCCTTTGCGACGCGACCGTCGGCCTGCGCGCCTCGAGGGAGGTTTCTCAGACATCGGCCATCGGACTCCGGCACTCTCAAATGGCCCATTCGACGGCATTCTTCAACGCACCTCGCCCTGAGGCGCGAAGCCGCAGGCGCGGCCTTGAAGGATCTATACCATCATGCACCGTCTGGCCCGGCTCTTTGAAGGTCGCTGTCCCCGACGGCTAACCCATCAGTCCCGCCAGCCAGCGTGGATCGAGGTGACGTTCCAATTCCCCGGCGATCTCGTCGAGCGCCTGTTCGACGCTCTCACGATAGTTCTGCCGTTCACCGGACAAGCCGAAGCTTTGAAGCAGCCGGGTGCGGTAGGCGTCACTGGCAAAGAGCCCGTGCAGGTAGGTGCCCATGATCCGACCGTCAGCCGACAGCGCCCCGTCGGGTGCCCCGTCGATAATCGTCGACGGCCTATGGCAATCCGGTCCCCGGGTGATGCCGAGATGGATCTGGTATCCGGCAAGCGGCACATCGAATTCCGTCGAGCGGGCCTGGCTGTTGCGCACGGTCTTCTCCGGCGCCATCTGGGTCTCGACGTTGAGCAGCGCAAGCCCCGGCACCTCTGAGCTTCCGCCCTCGATTCCCAGCGGATCGTGGACCCTGCGGCCGAGCATCTGGTAGCCGCCGCAGATGCCTATCACCCGGCCGCCGCGCCGGACATGCGCCTCAAGATCGCGGTCCCAGCCCTGGACTCTCAGATCGGCGAGGTCCGCGATCGTCGATTTGGACCCGGGCAGAATGACAAGGCCCGCATCGACAGGCAGCCGCTCGCCTGAGCGTACGAAGACCAGCTCGACATCCGCCTCCGCCCTCAGCGGATCGAGATCGTCGAAATTGGCAATGCGCGGCAGCATCGGCACGGCGATCTTCAGGGCACCCGCCCCGCCCCTCGCCAGCCGTTCGAGCACGACCGAATCTTCGGCCGGCAGGCGCGCGGCGGCCTGCAGCCACGGCACGACGCCGAAACACGGCCAGCCGGTGAAGCCCTCGATGGCGCGGATGCCATCGTCAAAGAGCGAGACGTCGCCGCGGAACTTGTTGATGATATAGCCCGAAATCGTCGCCCGGTCGCTGTCTGCGAGGATCGTATGCGTGCCCGCAAGCGAGGCGATGACACCGCCGCGATCGATATCGCCGACGAGCACGACGGGCACGCCGGCCTGTGTCGCAAAGCCCATATTGGCGATATCGCCGGCTCGTAGATTGATCTCGGCCGGCGATCCCGCCCCCTCGACGACGACGAGATCGGCGCCCGTGGCCACTTTTTCGAAGCTCCCGAGCACGGCGCCGAGCAGTTGCGGCTTCAGCCGCTGGTAATCCCGCCCCTTCGCCTGCCCGAACACCCTGCCCTGCACGATGATCTGGCTGCCGTTTTCCGATTGCGGCTTGAGCAGCACCGGGTTCATATGCACCGAAGAGGGCGTGCGTGCAGCCATCGACTGCAGCCACTGCGCCCGCCCGATCTCACCGCCGTCATCGGCGACCGCCGCGTTGTTCGACATATTCTGCGGCTTGAACGGCCGCACGGTGAGCCCGGCATTTGCCGCAAGCCGGCAGAGACCCGCAACCAGCACCGTCTTGCCGACATCCGAGCCGGTTCCCTGCAGCATGATCGCTCTTGCCATGGCGGCCGCCTTTCCCTGAGGCATCGCGCTTCCGAAAATCGGTTCAGATTTTCAGGCCGATGCACGAGCCGGAGGCCTACAATGGCCGCCGATCCCGGGTCAAGACTTCGACTATTCTCGCGAAAGCGCGAAAACCGCGCATGGCCTTGGCTCTGCGCGGTTTGCCGAAAACTCAGGCGTCTTCGCCCCTACACGGCGAAGCTCGCTTTCTCCGGTACGCACTACCTGAACCGGAGAAGCAGCGGTCGTTGCCGCCACGCCCCAACTGATAACGGCACATTCTTACCGGAGAGTTATTGAAGGCTTACGCAAAAGTTAATTTTGACTTTTTTTGATCTGCTCGGCGGTTTCCATCACCATTGAGCCGGCGTTCGCAGACAGCGTCTCTCTTCGATCCGAGGAAATTTCAGCAGCGAACTATATTATTCGAATTCAATAATTTAGCACCGCAACCACGAGCAGAAGACGGTTGATTTCTGCGAACGAACGCGTAGGCTTCGACAAAATACGCCATTGAAATATGGTCTGCGACGCGTTGCCGGAGCCGGTCGTACGGCGCCCGTGAATGGGAAACGCCTGTTGCGGCATCGCCGCCTGGTGAATCCCGGCAGCACGTTGCCCAAGAACAATTCGGGGAAGACGATGAAGACGCTTTTGATTTCGGCCGTCTTTGCCGCGGCTCTTTTTAGCGCGACCGCGCCGGCCGAAGCCGCCGAGTGCGGCAAAGTTTCGATCGCCGAGATGAAATGGGCCTCGGCCGGCATTGCCGCAAACTTCGACAAGATCATCCTGGAAAAGGGCTACGGCTGCTCCGTCACCATCGTCGACGGCGACACTCTTCCGACCTTCGCCTCGATGAACGAAAAAGGTACCCCCGATATCGCTTCGGAATACTGGATCAATTCCGTCAGGGCCCTGCTCGATCAGGCCGTCAACACCGGTCGGCTGGTGCAGGGCGCCGAGATACTCGCCGATGGCGCGGTTGAGGGCTGGTTTATCCCGAAATTCATTGCCGACGCCAATCCCGATATTCGCTCGGTCGAGGACGCGCTGAAGCACCCCGAGCTTTTCCCTGCCGAGGATGACCCGTCGAAAGGCGCGGTTTACAACTGTCCCGCCGACTGGAGTTGCCAGATATCGACCACCAACCTCTTCAAGGCCCTCGCCGCCGACAAGAAAGGCTTCGAACTTGTTGAAACCGGCAGCCCTCAGCGGCTCGATGCCTCGATCGCTCGGGCTTTCGACAAGAAGATCGGCTGGCTCGGTTATTACTGGGCGCCGACCGCCATCCTCGGCAAATACGACATGACGCGGCTGAGCTTCGGCGTCAGTCACAACAAGGCCGAATGGGACCGCTGCACCGCGGTTGCCGGCTGTATCAGGCCTGAGCTCAATTCCTATCCGGTCTCGCGCGCCTTCACGCTGATGACCAGGTCTTTCGCCAGCCGCGCCGGACCTGTCACGACCTATCTCAAGACCCGCAAATGGGACAATGAGACGATCAACCAAGTGCTCGCCTGGCAGGATGAAAATCGCGAAAGCAACGAGGATGCCGCGATCTATTTCCTGCGCAATTACGAGAACCTGTGGATGAAATGGGTGCCGGCCGATGTAGCCGAAAAAGTCAAAGCGAGCCTATAACGGCAGATGGCGCCAACGACCGGACGATTCGAATGACAGGCAACCTTCCCTTTCCCGACCGCGATACCGTTGCGGAAAAGCTCGCCGCGCTGTCGGAAGCCGATAAATCATATCTGCCCCTGCTCATGGAAAATGCCGCCCAGGACGACAACCTGCTCGACGGCCTGCGACGCCATCTCGACCTTGCCGCGAAGTCGCATTTCCTGAACTCGCTGAAGCTTGAAAATCTCGGATTGTGGCTCGGGATCAAGGCGCCGCATCGCCTGCAGATTCGGCTGATGGAAACCGCTCGCTCGAGCCAGCATCCCGCCTACCAAGCCTTCCGGACCGGTCTTAGCCGATCCGGCGGCCTCGAAAAGGCATATCCTCCGGTGCCTTGATCCGGCCTCGGATGGCCTTTCAGTCCGGCAAAGCTGCCGGCCGATTACTTCCTCGCAGCCCGGTCGACCGAGCGGCCTGCATCCTGGGTGGCGTTGACGGCGTTCGCCGTATCTTTTCCCATACCGCGGATCGTGTTGCCGCAGGAGGAAAGAGCAAGAAGAACCATGAAGGCTGCGGCAATTTTGGCCGTTGTCGTCATTTCGAATATCCTTGTTTGAAATCAACCCCGAACGGCACTCATGCCATCCGCGCCCCTAACGCACAAGTGGCGAAAAAGTTCACGGTTGAAAGACATCCTCAGGCGGCGACAGCCTTCGCTCTCTCGGCAAACGCGCTGCGGATGCTGTCGGCCACCGTCTCGATCGGACCGGACATCTGCGAGGCGGTCAGAAGGCGAATATCGAAGGAGCCGAGCTCTGGCAGCCCTTCCTGCAGGCCAAGGATCGACATGTCCTCGCTGACATAGGAGAGCGGCAGCGGCGCAATGGCGAGATCGGAGAGCACGGCGGCGCGTTGCGCCATCGTGTGGCCGCTGAGATAGGCGACGCGATAAGGCCGCTTGTTGCGTTCAAGCTGGGCAAGTGCCTCCTGCCGCCAGATGCAGCCATCCTCCCAGATCGAAATCGGCAGGGGATCGCGCCGATGCGCCGAGCCGCACCTTGCGCCGGCCCAGACCAGCCGCTCGCGAAACACCACTTCGCCACCGGTCGGAAACGGCCGAGTCGCGCAGTTGATCAGCGCTAGGTCGAGCCTCTGCTCTTCCATGCGCTTCTTCAGTCCGACGCTCATGTCGATCGTCACATCGACCATGATGCCGGGATAGCTCTCGGCGAAGCTCTTTAGGATTCTGGGCAGCAGCCGCTCGCCGATATCCTCCGGCGCGCCGAGCCGGACGACCCCGGTCAGTTCCGGCATGATGAAGCGCGACACCGCCTCGTTCGACAGCGCCAGGATGTTGCGGGCGTAAGAGAGCAGCATTTCGCCATGGCGCGTCAGCGACACCGAGCGGGCATCGCGTAAAAACAGCGTCGCTCCGAGCTGCTCCTCGAGCTTCTTGATCTGCATGGAGACCGCCGACGGCGTCCGGAAGACCGCTTCGGCGGCGGTGGAAAAATTGCCCGTCTCGGCGATGGCGACGAAGGTGCGCAACACATCGTTGTCAAGCAAAGGAATGGGACGGCGAAAGGGAAGGCTCATCGTCGCATCTTTCAATTTTTCTGATCCTTAACCGCATATCATTTTGTTTGATTGAATGTCAATCGCTCCCCATAGTCTACGCATCGGAACTGATGCAGCAAAGGAGGCTAGACATGGCGCAATCAAGCACCTGGAATATCCTACAGGCCGTTTCCGCATTCAAGACGCGCCGGCGCAGGGATGCGAATCACGAACATGCGCTCCGGGAACTGAAGCGATTTCCGTCGCACCTCTTGGCCGACTGCCAGCGAGAAATGGAGTTGCCGCTCCTTAACGTCGCTGCCCGACCAAAGCGGGGTCTGAGACTCGTGGAAACGCGCGCATAATGCGGATCTCTGGCTCGGTTCCGACAGGCGCCGGGCCGATCGCCTCACACGGCGATCGACTCACATCCCGCCTATCAGCTTGAAGGCGATAATCCACATCGTCGCAGCGACGAGCGTCTCGAGCATCCGCCAGGAGGCCGGCCTGGAAAAGATCGGTCGCAGCCACGTCGCGCCATATCCGAGCGCAAAGAAAAATAGGAAGGAGCCGGAAACGGCGCCTGCGGCAAAGGAAGCCTGCTGCCCCGGATAGCGCGTCGATATCGTGCCGAGCAGCACGACCGTGTCGAGATAGACATGCGGATTAAGCCAGGTCAGCGCGAGACAAGTCGCAAGCGTCCGGGAAAAGCTTGCCGTATCGGCTTCCGTAACTGTGAGCACAGCGGACGACCGTAAGGCGGAATAGAAGCTCTTGGCTCCGTACCAGGCCAGAAACGCGGCTCCCCCGTAGCGCATGACCGGATCGAGCCAAGGCAGCAATCCGGCGATTTGCCGGAGGCTGGTCACGCCGAGCATGATCAGCGCCGCGTCGGACAAGGCGCAGGTAAGGCAGACGGCGAAGATATGTTCACTACGCAGGCCCTGTCGAAGAATGAAGGCGTTCTGCGCGCCGATCGCGACGATCAGGCTGAGGCCCATCATTAGACCCGTGATATAAATTGAAAAATTCATCGTTTCGCCAACCGCTCTCAGCTTCGACAGAGTTGCGGTATCGCGTGAAGTTGGCTTAGTCTAATTAATCCATCTTACCTTAGTTAAGCGAAACTAATCCATGCTCGACTATCCCGCTCTTCGCGCCGTTGCAACCGTCGTCCAGACCGGCAGCTTCGAAAGGGCGGCGACCGTGTTGAATGTGACGCCGTCGGCGGTGTCGCAGCGGGTGAAGCAGCTCGAAGAACGCCTCGGAGTCATCCTGATCGCCAGAGGCACCCCCTGTACGGCGACCGAAAAAGGGGAATGGATCTGTCGTCACGTGGAGAATGTCGGCATGCTGGAGGTTGAGCTTTTCGGGCAGCTCCCGGCTCTCGTCGATCCCGACGAGCCACGCCAAAGGGTTACGCTACAGATCGCGACTAACGCCGACAGCCTCGGCACATGGTTTGTGGAGGCCATGTCGAATTTCTCCAAGACCTCGTCCTATCTGTTGAATATCGCCGTCGACGATCAGGATCACACCGCCGAATGGCTGCAGCGGGGACGGGTGATCGCAGCCGTCACCAGTCTGGAGAAGCCGATCCGGGGATGCCGGCGCTTCGCCCTTGGAACTCTCCGTTACAACGCCACCGCGACACCCGATTTTGTCGCCCGCCACTTCCCGGACGGCGTGACATCGGAGGCGATCCGCAACGCTCCGGCCCTGACCTTCAATCAAAAGGACAGGCTTCAGAGCAGCTGGGTAAGGCAAACCTTCAGCCAAGATCTGGACTACCCCACACATTGGCTGCCCTCGCCGCAAAGCTTCGTCGAAGCCACTCTTTCCGGAATGGGATGGGGAATGAACCCGACCCAGCTCACCCGCGATCATCTCGCATCGGGGCGGCTCGTCGAACTTGTTGCCGACACGCCGCTGGACGTCCCACTCTACTGGCAGATAAACCGCCTCGCCGCCGACCGCCTGGCGGAGTTGACGCGCGAGGTCGTCGCCGTGGCGAAGCGTCGGCTTTAATGACCGTCAAGATGCCTTTTCTCCAGGCTCCACCCGGCAGAGGGATTTAGTCGGTCGGACGATCACATGTAGGCCGTGCGGCTGCCGAACTCGCTGGTCTCGTCAAAGTTCTTGGTGCCAATACGCTGGCTTTCGCCCGAAAGTTCTTTCGGAGTTTCGCCGACGGGCTTTGATACGGCGGATGACTGAGTTTGGCTGCTCTCGCTGGATTCGAGCTTGGCAATCTTGGCTTCCAGCGTCTCGATCGATTTTTCAATCGCCGCCTTTTCCTGCTCGTCTTGCGTCTGCGATAGGGCTGCCTGCTTTTCGGCAAGCTGCGCCTCAAGAGAAGCAAGCTGATCAGATGAACCGGAAGACGAGGTCGAAGCGGCTGAACTTAGAATGGTGGATGCAGAACTGGAAATTGGGCTAACCATGAACATGACCTTCGATGACGGATTGTCACCTTCTAGCCCACGGTCAGTAAACGTCCGATAAATAAAGTACCCGTTGGTACCGTTTCGTGGCAATAATCTCGGCGTTTCCGAATTCGGCAACTTTGACGATCTTCGCTAGGAAATGGCGATAATCTCCAGCTCCTGGCCGCCCGTGTCCACCACATCGCCGACAGCCTTGCCCATCAGCAGCCGCGCCACTGGCGAGACATACGAAATCGATCCCGCCTTAGGATCTGCTTCGTCTTCTCCGACGAGCCGATAAGTCTGAACGCGTCCGTCGTCGCGGCTGAAAGTGACCGTGCTGCCAAAGGCAGCCACATGGGCTGACGTAGGGTCCGGTATGAGCTGCGCCGTGCGAAGTCTGGCCGATAAGTATCGGAGATCACGTAAGGGATTGGCAGCCTGGCGCCGCCGTTCGTTTACGTCTTCGATGGCGCTCGCCGTATCATAGGCCGCGCGCGCCTGCTGAAACTGCAGTTCGAGAGCCCTCAATCCCGCTTCCGTGACGAGGTTAGGATGCGGCGAAATTGGCCGGTCCGGCAACAGGGTTTCCGAAGCGGTTTCGAAACTCTCTTCTTTGGTGAAGGCAACAGCCAATCGATGTCTCCGTTTTAGACGCTACGCACTCTTATGATTGGTGGGGAATTGCCCCGCCCGAACCATACACCGATGACCGACAAACCGCCAATCTTGCCCTGTTGCAAACGTCAACGCTCCTGGCGTTCCGGGAACGTCCTGGCCGACGTTGCGTTTACTTCATCCAGATGCACTGTAGCGCAGGAGGAACGAATGCCCGGCCGGCAGCGAAAGAGCGGCAACACAGTCAGGATCAGACCATGCCTTCATTCCTGACGGAAGCGATGCCGCTCACGCCAAGCTGGTGGGAGATCGCCTTACGGATCATATTGACAGTGATCGCAGGCGGACTGATTGGCCTCGATCGCGAGCGCGGCGGTCACGCGGCGGGCTTCAGGACTACGATCCTGGTGGCTCTTGCCGCCTGCCTGGCGATGATCCAGGCAAACCTCCTTCTATCGACCTACGGAAAAACCTTTAGTTATTTCACTCAGATGGACGTGCTGCGCTTTCCCCTCGGCGTGCTGACGGGCGTCGGCTTCATCGGCGGCGGCGCCATCCTGAGGCGTGGAGACACGATGACCGGCGTCACCACGGCCGCGACCATGTGGTTCATGACCGTCGTCGGTCTCTGCTTCGGCGGCGGCCAGATTCTGACCGGAACGGCAGCGACCGCGGTCGCCTTTATTATCCTGTCGCCGATGAAGCAGCTGGACATGTGGCTGCGTTGCGAACAGAAAGCAACACTCGTCATTCACTGCTCCGAAGCCGAGTTGCCGGAACTGTCGGAGGTGCTTGGACCGTTCGGTTGCGCTGCCCAATTCGTTTCTTTTGGGAAGACCAGCGAGGGCCGCCCTGGCGTCACGTTTGAGCTGCGATGGATGGCCAAAGACCGCGACGGCTCCGCCCGCGCGATTTTCGATGCCCTTTCAGAGGCCTATGACGTCGCAGGATTTTCGATGCTTTCGACCACGACATAGGTCTCGCGGGGTCTTGAACGATCATTTGGAGACATGCTCGGGTTTGCCCTTGGTCTTAGTCGACGCGAATTCCTCGAGCTGTTTTTCACTCATGGATTTTTCCATCTGCTTCGAAGCGCCCCTGAGTTCCTTCTTGGGCGTCTCTCCGCGTTTGGCTGAAAGTGCGGCACCAGCCGCCTTCTGCTGGGCCTTGGATTTGGCTGGCATTTCGATCTCCTCTCGTCCGGACGAGGAATGAGGCCCCTTGCAGGAGGAGGCCGCAGCCTAAGCCGCAGCCTCGCACTCCTCAATTGATGGTGGCCCACTGGCTGCGGACATCCCGGGCATTCTTCGACAGGTGAACATGGGCGTCGACGTGATCGACCCAATCGAGCGGAATCAGATGATGTTTGCCGTCCTCCGAGTCGGTTTTCGTCAACTTGATGCGGGTCCGACCGTCAAGCTGATCCACCGTTCCGACGTGAGTGCCGTCGGCAGCCCGCACTTCCATATGTTCACGGATCTGATCTGCGGAAATCATCGTTTCCTCCTTTGCATCATTGGCAGTTACCAAGCGGCAACGGAGTGGGAGGGACATGGTTCCAAAGCTTTTTGCCGCATGCTTACCGACATGAGCACGGCTTTCTATGGGCGATCGACCTTCGACTTAAGAGCGGCCTGATGCAGCCGGTTTGCTTCCCTCTGCCGGCGGCCACAGAATCGTCGGTAGGAGCAGCGCATCGATCAAGGCTGCCGCGACATAGGCAATACGGCTCGCCAAGGATTCCGCGGCGCTGCCCGGCAGCGGAGATACCCTGATACCGAACAGGATAAGGAGTATCCAGGACGCCCGCGAACACGCGAGCGTCCTTCGAGGGAGCGGCAGCGCGCCCTCCGACGAGCAGGGCGACGACCAGCAGAATCAGGAAAATAGAGAGAAGGCTTGGGCGCAGCGATAGCGCGGCATATGCAACGGGGGCCAGCACGCCGCTGAAGAGATTGACGAACACCCGTGCGATCGCCGCCAGTTGCTGTGGTTCGGCATGTCCGCTCCGCTGGGGTTATCGGGAGTGAGGGGCAAGGCCCGAAGACTCAGCGCCGTGCTATGCCGTTGTGCATCTCTTTAAGAAGATTAGGTGCCGTTCGTCGCTAAGACCTATGACAAGTTTATGAATCCGTGACGCTGGCCTCGCCGCCGACACGCAGCGAGACATTCGATTATGAACCTAGAGTGTAGCGCATGCCGCTTTGCAAGGTCGCCAGCTGTCCTTATTCCCAACAGTGCGAGCCGTAGGCCATTGTGGGAAGGCGCTGAGATCATTCAATATCGTTGATGCTATCCATAAGCTCTATTCGTTTGAATGATGAGTTCCCGGCGCCCATATTAACAGCGTGGACATGGACGAGCCTCCCATCGACGACCATGCCTCTGACCAGGAAAGGAACTGGACAATGACCACGCTCACCTATCGGGGTGGTGGCAAGACCCTCACCTCCGGCGAAGGCCGCTTCGATCTGGGCCACTACGCCCGCAAGCTCGTGCTTGCCTGGACGCGCTGGCGGACCGCCCGTGAAATTGAAGCCATGCCGTTTGACGTCCGCAAGGATATCGGCTGGCCGAGCACCGACGACAGCAAACACCGGACCATGTAATGAATGCGACACTCCTCCTGAGATGAGGGCGGCGTCTGCCTCGCGCAACGCCGCCTTTTTCGTGCACGCTGTGCAGTGCCCCGCCGTCTTCAATCTCGAATTTCAGCCATCTGTGAGCCTTGTTTCTGCCCCGACCGGCGATCTGACCGGTCAAATTCCGGTCAATGTCGCATATTTGCTCTTACCGGCCGCATTTTTCCATGCCACTGTCGCTTTTAGGACATCAGCGCGACGCATTCCGCGCAACGAATATGTCATCGCCCCTCGAGCATGGATTTCGCTATGAACAGGATGCAGATCAAGAAGCGCTCACTCGTCTTCTTTATGGTACCGCAATTCACCATGCTGCCCTTTTCGGCAGCGGTGGACACCTTGCGCATCGCCAACCGCATGCTCGGCTACCAGGCTTATACCTGGCGGCTTGCCTCGGTCGACGGAGAAAAGGTCTATTCCTCCTGCGGCATCGGCATCGAGGCGAATTCCTCGCTCGCCGAGGAACGCCGGCATCTCGGCGGCGAAAACCGTCCCGGCATGGTGCTCGTCTGTTCCGGCATCGATATCGAGGAATTCAACAACAAATCCGTCAATGCCTGGCTACGCGAATGCTACAATCGCGGCGTCGCCGTCGGCAGCCTCTGTACGGGCGCGCATGTGCTTGCGCAGGCCGGTCTTCTGAACGGCAAGCGCTGCGCCATCCACTGGGAGAACTTGCCCGGCTTTTCCGAAGCCTTTCCGCAGGCAGAGGTCTATGCCGATCTCTACGAGGTCGACGGCAATCTCTATACCTGCGCCGGCGGCACCGCCTCGCTCGATATGATGCTGAACCTGATCGGTGAGGATTTCGGCGAAAGCCTGGTCAACCGCATCTGCGAACAGCACCTGACCGACCGCGTGCGAAACCCGCACGACCGCCAGCGCCTGCCGCTGCGCGCCCGCCTCGGTGTGCAGAACGCCAAGGTCCTGTCGATCATCGAACTGATGGAAGGCAATCTCGCCGAGCCGCTGTCGCTGATCGAGATCGCCGATGGCGCCGGCCTCTCCCGACGCCAGATCGAACGGCTGTTCCGCCAGGAGATGGGCCGTTCGCCGGCCCGCTATTATCTCGAAATCCGACTTGACCGTGCGCGCCACCTGCTGGTTCAGTCCTCGATGCCGGTTGTCGAGGTCGCCGTCGCCTGCGGCTTCGTCTCGGCCTCGCATTTCTCCAAGTGTTATCGCGAACTCTACCACCGCTCGCCGCAGCAGGAACGCGCCGAGCGCAAGATGACCATGGCAACGGCAAGGCAGGCCGTTGCGGCGTGAGGCTGATGACGCCGAGTAAGCGCAAGCAACCTACTGCGCCGCCTCCTCCGTCATCTTGGCGTCGGAATAGACCTGGTTGCGGCCGCGATGCTTGGCCATGTAGAGGAACTGGTCGGCGGCGTTGAGGTAGTTTTCGAAGGTTTCGTAACTGCCAATTTCGGCAATCCCGATCGAGATGGTGACGCCGAGTTCCTCGTCGTCGGCCGTTACCTTCAGCCGCGAAATATCCGAGCGGATCTCGTCGCAGAGCTTGGTGGCGGCGGCCGAATCCATCTGCGGGAACAGGATGGCGAACTCCTCGCCGCCGAGGCGCGAGAGCAGGTTGTCGCTGCCATCGAAGATCGTGAACAGCCTGTTTGCAACCGCCTTCAGCACCTTGTCACCGATCTCGTGGCCGTATGTGTCGTTCAGCCGTTTGAAATGGTCGATATCAAGAATGGCGACCGAGCTTGGCACTTTCAGCCGCAGGCATTCGTTCACCAGCTTCGGGCCATTGTCGTAGAAATAGCGGCGGTTATAAAGGCCGGTGAGATAGTCGCAGGCTGCAGCGGCCCTCAACTGGCGCATCTGCGCCAGTGTTTCCGCATTGTTGGCGATGCGGCATTGAAGCTCCTCGGCCACGAAGGGCCGATAGACGAAATCGCTGGCGCCGGCTTTCAGGAAACTCGCGGACAGCATACGATCGTTGGAGGAGGAGACGCCGATGACGCGTAACCGGTCTGAACCGAAGCGATGGCGGATGCGCCGCGTCAGCTCGTAACCGCTCATGTCGGGCATGTGATGATCGGTGACGACGAGTTCAATATCGCTATAGGCTTCGAGCGCCGCCAGCGCCTCGAGCCCCGAGGTTGCCTCGACGACCAGATATTGCTGTGCCTTCAGGAGATCAACGAGAACCTGGCGTACCGAGACCACATCGTCGACGACGAGCACCCGGGTTTTGCGGTTGGAGATCGCGCGGCGGACGGTGGCGACCAGATTGTCGAGCGCGAACTCATTGTCTTTCAGCACGTAATCGATGACATTGCGCTCCATGATCTTGTTGCGCGTGTTGAGATCGAACGTGGCGGTGAAGACGATTGCTGGAATATCGTGCTCGATCGTACAGTCGAGCGCCTCGCCATAGGGCGAATCCGGCAGGTTGAGATCAACGACGGCCATGGTGTAGCCGTGACCGTCTTCGGCAAGTTCCCTGCGAAGCGCTTTCAGCGACGAGCAGGATTTGACGGCAAGGCCAAGTTCCGTCTGGAACCGATGACAAAGCACGGCGGAAAACATCCGGGAATCTTCAACCAGAAGTATCTTGAGCCCGCCGGAACGCAGCCCTAGCCCATCCCGCTGAAAATCCGCCTGAAAAGCCACAGCCGCTACTCCCCCATGCGCCTGACGAGCTCGACTCGGCCCTGCCTACGGCGCGGCGGACGATAACCGAGACCCTCGTCCACGTGAAGGGGACAAATACTAGGGTTACCTGTAATTGCAAAAATCCGGCGCCCTGCAGCGACCATCGCCACGGGCTTCATCTCAACCCTGATCCTGGAAGAGCCATCAGGCAACTGCCCGCTCCTTGCGCATGGACTGGATCTGCAGCAGCGTGTCGAGATTTTGGTTGACGCGGCAGTAGAACTCCTCGTCGATGAAGGGACGCAGCATGAAATCGTTGCCGCCGGCCTTCAGAAACCGCGCCGAAAGCAGCCGGTTCGAGGACGAGGAAACACCGATGATGCGCAATTCGTGCGAGCCGATATGGGCCCGGATGCGCCGCGTCAGTTCGAAGCCGTCGATATCGGGCATATTGTAATCGGTGATCATCAGGCCGATGTCGCGATTGGACTTCAGGATCTCCAGCGCCTTGGCGCCATTTTCGGCGGTGCTCACTCGGAAATTATAGCGCTTCAGCCGGCTCGACAGCAGGGCGCGCGCCGTCGCGCTGTCGTCGACGATCAGCACGTGATGGCGATGATTGGTCAGGAACCGGCAAATCGACTCCGCCAGAAGGTCGACGGCGAAAATATTGTCCTTGAGGATGTAGTCGACAATATCCTTGGCGATCAGCTTGTCGCGCATGCCCTCATGGAAGGTGCCGGTAAAGACGATGGTCGGGATGGAGAGGTCAACCAGATATTCCAGCGCTTCGCCGTTTTCGGCACCGGGCAGGTTGATGTTCGAAATCGCCAGCGTGATCGGATCGGACGATTTGTCGTAGGAAAACTGCAGATCCTCGAAGTTACGGCAGATCTCGACATCAATGTCGAACAACTCCTTGAGACGTTTGCTGATCATCGAGGTGAATACGTTTGAATCTTCCGCGACGATAATACGCGCGCCGGCAAACATCTCTCCGGAATATTGCATCCCCGAAATACCCAAAAACGCCATGGTAAACCTTTAAATTAAAATCCGTCCCCAGCCGAACTGATACATCAATTGATTTGACTAATTATTAATCGGCACGTCCCGGTATAAAACGAAGAAGCGGCCGGGCGAGGTCACCCTTTGTTGACAAAGTCTCCTCCGTCATGCTCGGCCTTCTGCCGAGTATCTGGCCACAGCCATTGCTTGACGGGAAAACATTTGTTCTCAGATACTTAATGGACGTGAAACAGATCCTCGAGAGGACCGAGGATGACGTCGCGCGTTCTGCGTGTCACCGGCCTTGACGTCCGATGGGCCGCCTCCAATTTCTTGCAGATATGATTGAGAATCAATGCGGCAGCGCGGGTTATGGGTACTGGTCGCGCGTACCGTGGCATCGCTCGGCGCCGGCGCCGATGGGAAGAAGGCGGTCAGCCTTACTGGGAGGGTGAAGTCGAGGAATGCATCAACGGCCGGACCGTCGCAGACGGCGCCTATTTCGGCATCGACGTCTCCCGCATCGTGGAGAGGCTCACCGGCGAGCGCCTCGACGACGGCGGCTGGAACTGCGAACGAGCCCGCGGTTCCCTTCGCTCCTCTTTCGCCAGCACGATCAACGTGCTGGAAGGCTTGCTCGAATTCGAAAGATCGACGGGCGGCACGCCCCAGTCTCGCGAGGCGCGCAGCACCGGCGAGAAGTTCCTGCTCGAACGCAATCTCTTCCGCCGCCTCGGCACCGGCGAACCGGCGGACGAACGCTTCCTGCGCTTCCTCCACCCCAATCGCTGGCGCTACGACATCCTGCGTGCGCTCGATTATTTCCGCTCAAGCGCCATGTTGACCGGCGCCGATCCCGATCCACGTCTCGGTGAGGCGATCGGCCACCTTCGCTCAAGGCGCTCGAATGACGGCCGATGGCTGCTGGACTGGACCCTGCCCGGGCGCGTCTGGTTCCATGTCAACGAGGCTCAAGGCCAGCCGTCGCTGGATCACACTGCGGGCGATGCGGGTGCTCAGATGGTGGGATAGCCAGGCATCAATCAGACACTGACGGCAAACCCAGCAAACGCAGGAAGTGCGCCTCGATCTTCTCCAGCAATTCCCAACGTACCACACGGTGAAGCGGACGACGCCGACATTAAATCGACGAGTTCCATCTACATGCCGCCGCTCAGTCATCAAATCTTCACATCGCCTGCGCGAAGTCTCATGCATTCTATGCGCAGCAACCGCTCCTTGCCGCTGCCGGCTCACAGCAAGCCGCCGCTTTCTTGTTTTCTTCCGCCAGCCAGCGATCGCGCGGCTTACAGCTTGCCGGCCGCGGCGACAACTCGACATGCACTGCGCCGGCGCGCGAAACCGGCATCGCCGCGCTATAAAGCTGCAGCGGCCCCACGCCGTCGCTGACCTCGAAGGTCAATTTGGCTGAACCGTCGAGTTGAATATGCTCCGTCACCTTGCGGATGATGGAGTAAAACTTGCCGGCCGGCAGGTGAGTGCGGTCGCCTTCCTCGATATCTAACAGCTGGATGAAGATCTCAGTCCATGCCTCGGGATTGACGCCGCAATCGAGGCCCGAGAATTGGCCCGCCTTGACCTCGGTGATATGACAACCCGGCTTCACCGGCCGGCCGTCGTAATAGAAAACCAGGGCGCATCCTTGTCGCCGGCGAGCGCAGTGAGCAACAGGCCGAGATTGATGTCCTCAGCATGAACTTTCGAGTTGTCGATGGCGTTCATTTGCGCTAATCCTCGTTTCAATTATTCAAGGATTATTGAAATATGGATCAACGTCAAGCCCTCGCCGCCTTCGGCGCGCTTTCGCAGGAAACGCGCCTTCATATCATTCGCATGCTTGTCGTATCGGGTCCGGAGGGATTGGCAGCGGGCACCATCGCGGAAAAAGCGGATGTTTCGCCGTCCAACGTCTCCTTCCACCTGAAGGAGCTGGAGCGAGCTGGCCTGATAACCCAGCAGCGGGAATCCCGCTCGATCATCTACACCGCCAACTACGAAGCGCTCGGCGGCCTGATCCGTTTCCTGATGGAGGATTGTTGCGGCGGAAATACGCAAATCTGCGCGCCCGCCGTCGCCATGGCCACATGCTGTGTGTCTGCAATCAAGGAGGAACTGCAATGACCGCTGACCGTGTTTACAACGTGCTCTTTCTTTGCACCGCCAATTCGTCCCGCTCAATCCTGGCCGAATCCATCCTCGAGACCGAAGGCAAGGGCCGATTCAGGGCCTATTCCGCAGGCAGCCAGCCGAAGGGCGAGGTCAATCCCCTGGCGTTGAAGGAGCTTGCGGCACTAGGTTATCCCTCGACCGGCTTCCGCTCGAAGAGCTGGGACGAGTTCGCCAAGCCCGACGCACCGGAGATGGATTTCATCTTCACCGTCTGCGACACCGCCCACGGCGAAGCCTGCCCTGTCTGGATCGGCCATCCGATGACCGCTCACTGGGGCGTCGAGGATCCGGCCGCCGTCGAGGGCAGCGAGGTCGAGAAAGCCCGCGCCTTCGCACAGGCCGCCCGCTTCCTCAAGAACCGGATCATTGCCTTCCTCAGCCTGCCGCTGTCGTCGATGCACAAGTTGGCACTGGAGCAGCACCTGCGCCAGATCGGCGGCATGGAAGGCACGACCGCGAAACCGGCGAGGGACGGCTGATGGCGCCGTTCGATCTATCACGCCGGCTGGTCGCAGAGGCGCTCGGCACTGCAATGCTTGTCGCAACCGTCGTCGGCTCCGGCATCATGGCGACATCGCTGACTGACGATATCGGCCTCGCTCTCCTCGGCAACACGCTTGCGACCGGCGCGATCCTGGTGGTTCTGATTACCACCCTTGGACCGATCTCCGGCGCACATTTCAATCCGGCCGTCTCGCTGGTCTTCGCCATGTCGCGTTCGCTGCCGAGACGTGATCTGGGCGGCTATGTGCTCGCGCAGATCGCCGGCGGCATCGCAGGGACGATCGCCGCTCATCTGATGTTTGCGCTCCCCCTTCTGGAAATATCGAGCAAGGTCCGGACCGGCGGCGCGCAGTGGTTTTCCGAAGGTCTGGCGACCTTCGGCCTGGTCGCGGTCATTCTCGCCGGCATCAAGTTCGAGCAGAAGGCGGTGCCATGGCTGGTCGGTCTTTACATCACCGCCGCCTACTGGTTCACCGCCTCGACGTCATTCGCCAATCCGGCCGTTGCGTTCGCCCGCTCACTGACCGACACATTCTCCGGCATTCGCCCGGTCGATCTTCCGGGTTTCTGGATCGCTGAAATCCTGGGCGCGGCCGTCGCTCTTTTTCTGTTCACCTGGCTGCTGCAGTCAGCCGAGACATCCTCATCGAGCCTGCCATCAGAGGCGAAGCTATGAACGTCACCATCTACCATAATCCCGGCTGCGGCACCTCGCGCAACACGCTGGCCATGATCCGCAATGCCGGCATCGAGCCTGATATCATCGACTATGTGAACAACCCGCCATCGCGTGAGGAGCTGGCGAGAATGATCGCCGACGCCGGTCTCACCGTGCGCCAAGCCCTTCGCGAGAAGGATACGCCTTATGGCGAACTCGGCCTCGACAATCCTGATCTGACTGATGACCAGCTTCTCGACGCCATGCTGGCGCAACCGATCCTGATCAACCGACCCTTCGTCATCACGCCCCTCGGCACGCGCCTGTCGCGACCGTCCGAGGTGGTCCTGGAAATCCTGCCGGAGACGCACAAGGGTGCCTTCACCAAGGAAGACGGCGAGAAGGTCCTGGATGCGGACGGCAAGCGCGTTATCTGAGCCGTCCAGCCTGACAGGTCCGCAATCCTACTTGACGACCGCCGAGCCTTTGACGATGTCGATCGTCTCGCCGCCATCGAGCCCGATCCGGTCGCCGTCGGGTGTCGTCATGAAGCAGCCGGAGGAACAGAGACTTTCGGAAGCGCCGGCATCGACCACGACTTCGACGCGCTGCCCACCCTCGGTGATGACGAGCACCACGGCGGCAGAATCGGTATTCGTGATGGATGCGGCATTGACCGCGGGCGCGGCAAGCAGCGGGACAAGCAGAACGGCGGCAAATCTTGCCATCATGTGCGGCGGCGCTAACGCGCCCTCCCCTCGAAAGATCGGTGCTGCCCTCGGCAGCGATCCCGATGGAAGGGATCATGCACATAGACCTGTGAATGATGGCTGAATAAGCTGTTCAGCTCTCCGCTGCGCGCCCGCGCAGCTGGCGCACCGGCCGCTCTTCTTCCTCCACCGGTCTATTCTTCTCATGGCCGTCCGCATGCTTGACCGCATTGGGAAGGACGGGGGCAGCCTCTCGATGGATGGTAAGGTCGCTCTGTGGCAGTGGGATCTCTATGCCTTCCGCTTTGAAGCGCTTGAGAATCTCGATCCGGAGGTTGTTGCGCACCGTCAGGCCGTCGCCCATGTCGGCGAGGAAGAAGCGAAGCTCGAAATCGAGCGAATAGGGGCCGAAGCGCAGGAATTCGACATGCGGCTCGGGATTGCGCATGACGAGCGGTATCTTCGCCGTCAACTCTAAGAGAATATCCATGACCTTTTGCGGATCGGCGTCGTAGCTGACGGAAACCGGGATTTCCGAGCGACCGATCTTGTTGCGGTGCGTCCAGTTGCCGACGAGGCCGTTGATCAGTTCCGAATTCGGCACGATGATCGCCTGCTTGCGGAAAGTCTCGATCTCGGTAGCGCGCACCGAGATCCGCTTGACGATCCCTTCGGCCGTGCCGGAGACGACGTGATCGCCGACCTTGAACGGCCGCTCGACCAGCAGGATCAGGCCTGACACGAAGTTGGAGACGATGTTCTGCAGGCCGAAACCGATACCGACCGAAAGAGCCGAAGCGACAAGCGCGAAGCTCGACAGATCGATGCCGGCGGCGGAGACGCCGATGATCGCGGCAATGCCGACGCCGAGATAGCCGATGCCTGTCTTGACCGAGTTTCGCACGCCGAGATCGACATGGCTTCGCGCCATGACATTGCCGTCCAGCCAGCGCTGCAGCCAGCGCGTCAGCAGATAGACGCCGGCAAAGAGCAGGATGCCGGTGCAGATGCCGAGCAGCGAGATGCTGATGCCGCCGAGCTTGACCTCGGTAAACAGGCGAAAGGCGATAAGCTGCAGATCCTGTACATGGAAGCCCCAGAGCAGCAGGATCAGCGGAATGCCGACGAGCAGCGCCACCGCATAGATGGCAAGGCCGACGAGCAGGCCAACCTGATCAATCGCCACGGGTCCGAGGTTGAAACGGCGTGTCAGGAAGCGCGCGAAGAAAGTATCGCCGAAGCTCTCCTGCCGAGATATCGCCTTGCCGGAGAGCAGACCGACATACATGGTGGCAACGACTGCGCCGGTGATGATGAGCTGTGTGGCGACGAAACGCGCCAGCCCCACATAACCCGCGAGCGCTGAAACGATCAGGGCAGTGCCGACGACGCGCAGGATGATTGCCATGCCGCGCGGCCAATGTCGGCCCGGCGCGTCGGGATCACCGTTCCTCGCCAACATCGGCTTGCCGAAGGAGGCTACGATCAGGATGATGCCGATGATGAGCGCGGCGACCAGGCTTCTGACCACGGTCAGCACCAGCGGCGAGCCCATCGCTTCGCCGATGCTGCTGAAGAGATAGTCGAGTCCGTTGATGACTGCCATCGCCAGGAGGCAATAACCGATTGAGCGCGCGCCTAGGTTGGAAAGCTTGACTAATCGCCAGCGCGGTTCGTGCGGCGCGAAGATAGCATTGACGAAGCGGCCGACGAAATAGACCAGCCCGATCGTCCCGAACAGAGCGCCGATGACGGGCGCGATATCCGGCCGCAGCACGTTGAAACTGTTCAGGAAGAAGAAGGACGTGACGAGCAGCACCGAGAGCGCCAGGGTGCGGATCAGCGTCGACCAGAAGGCGATCGACAGCCGGCCGATATAGGACGGGTTCTCGACAGCCTCGTCCCGGCGCAGATATGAGCCGAACAGCCGGTAGCTGCCGGAAAGCAGAATGAGTGCCGAAGCGAGCGACAGGAAGATCGCCGCAAAAAGCGGGAAGCGCTTGAACTTCCAGACGAAGGTGGCCCAGCTCGACAGCGCCGTGGCAAATTCGCCAGTCTCCCGCACGAAGGCAGTCGCCGCATCGTCGAGGACGGAAACCGAGATTTCGGTGCGCTTGAAGAGCGTATCGGCAAACAGCTGCCGCCGCATCTCGATGATCTCGTTCATGAGCTTCGTCACCGCGATCGACAGGTTTTCCGCATCGCCCGTCACCGCGTTGATCTGCGCGCGCTCGGCGGCGAGCGCATTCCGCTCGTCCGTGACGATCTGCGCCTCGGGAGGCTGC
This sequence comes from Rhizobium sp. Nf11,1, assembly GCF_050587665.1. Taxonomy (NCBI): domain Bacteria; kingdom Pseudomonadati; phylum Pseudomonadota; class Alphaproteobacteria; order Hyphomicrobiales; family Rhizobiaceae; genus Rhizobium; species Rhizobium sp. Nf11,1. Next base: position 198,054 of record NZ_JBOBHU010000010.1, read on the forward strand.
CCATCCTTCGGGGGCTCGCCGATCTCGGCCAGCCGGTTCTTGATCTGGTCGAAACGCGGCCTCAGGTTGACCGATATGGTGATGACGGCGCGGCTGAGCTCGTCGGCCTTGGTTGCAAGCCCGACCAGCGCATCGTCATTATCGGCGTTCGCCTTGACGCTGTCCTGAAGTGAGCCAAGCTGGACCTTCGCCTTCTCGATCTCCTTCGCCGCCTGGGCGGAAGGCGTATCGACAAGCGACGCCTCTGCTGCTGCCCCCTGCGGCTGCGGTTCCTGCGCGAAGGCTGCTGCGCTCTCGAAATGCGCACCGGCGAGCGCCAGCGTCACGAGAAGAATGGTGCGAAGCAGGATGGATCTCAGCCGCAAAAAAGCCTCCGAAAAGGTTGTCATCGAAATTGAATGCTCGCTTTTCATCGCAAAGAAAGGCGACAGAAAGGCGGGAGATGCCTAAAGCGCCCTGCCCACCGAGCTTGTCCATGCCGCGCTCATTCGTCCAAACAGCTCAGAACCCTGCATCGGGCTTGGAGAGATAGTCGAGTTCTGCTGCCGTCGATTCCCGCCCGAGCATGGCATTGCGGTGAGGAAAGCGCCCGTAGGCGGCGATTACCTCGCGGTGACGGATCGCATAATCGAGATATTCCTCGTCACCGAGCGCGGTGAACAGGGCCACCGAACGGTCCTGCTCGTCGAGGTTCTCGGCGTGTTCGAAGGGCAGGTAGAAGAAGGTCCGGCAAGCATGTTCAACCGCCTGGTCGGCACCGGCCGCAAGCGCAAGCTTGGCTTCCCGAAGGGCAAGCCCGTCGGTAGCAACGGCAAGCCCCGTGCCGCGATAGATGTTGCGGGGAAACTGATCGAGCACGATGACGGCCGCCAGCCGGCTCACCGGATCGGCCCGCCATTCATCGCCGACGCCCGCGGCAAGCGCCAGATGCGTATCGCGGAAAACATTCCGGATCTCGACATCGAGTTCCCGCGGGGGGCGAAACCATAGGTCGCGGCCACATCGAACGAACCAGAAATCGTAGACTTCGCGAGGTGTGCGGATCGTTGTCATGCTTTCCTCCCGCCGCGTTAGGTTCGATGACGTTATGCCGGCAAGCTCTAGTAAAAATAGGACAAGGTGTGCCTGCGGCACCCTCATCCGCCCTACGGGCACCTTCCCCGTTGGGGAGAAGAGGGAGTCGAGACGTTGCCGCCAATCTCTTCTCCCCAGAGGGGGGCCGAAGGACGGGTCGAGACCCGTGGCTCGACCCCGGTCGTCGGTGCCGGCAGCCAGATGAGAGGGCCGCAGGCACACACCCTTCATCGTGACCTTCCACCTCTATCTACTTCTCCTCATGCAACGAAAACACCAGCATCGCCCTCGTCCCATCATGCCCGGGATCGTAAGCGAAATCCGATTTCAAGCTCGCGGCCATCGCCGTCAAAATCCGTGTGCCGAGGCCCGTTCCCCTCGCCGAGTTCTCTGGCGCAAACCCCGCTCCGTCATCTTCGACGATCAGGCGCAATTCGCCGTCGATCTGATCGACAACAACGCGGATCTCGCCTGAGACGCCGTCGGGATAGGCATATTTGAAAGCATTGGTGACGAGTTCATTGACGATCAACCCGAGCGTGATCACCTTGTCGGTCGCCAGATTGACCGGTTTTGCGGTCAGCACGATACGGTGCGGCCGCTTGTCGTCGCGCATCGAAGCTTCAAGCTCGGTCAGCAGGCTGTCCAGATATTCATCGACCTGCACCGAGCCGACCTGCCGGTTGGTGTAGAGCCGGCGGTGGACGCTCGCGATCGCGTTGATGCGCATCTGCGTCTCGTGCAGCGCATCGATCGCCACCTGGTCCTGGGTCATCGAGGATTGCATGCGGATCAGCGCGCCGACGAGGCCGAGGCTATTGGCGATGCGGTGGTTGACTTCGGCAAGCAGCAACTCGGCATGGTCGCGCTGCTGGCGGATCACCTCCTGCGCCTGCGCCGTCTCGCGGCGGAAGCGGGCCCGCTCCAGCGCCTGTTCCAGGGCGGCGGCGAGCAGGTCGAAATAGTCGGCCGAAATCCCCTTCAGCATGTAGTCATCGGCACCCGCCTTCAGCGCCGCGACCGCGATGCTGGTGTCGTCCGACCCCGTTGCATATATGACCGGCGGATGATCCGGCACGGACGTGATGCAGGGCAGAATGTCGAGTCCGGTCTCGCCGCTCAGGAGATGATCGAGCACGACCGCGTCGATGCCGCCTTCGGCGATCCGCGCCAGGCCGGCAGCACTACTCCGCGCCCACTCGACCGAAAAGCCGCGCCGCGCAAGGTTCTTCTGCATCAGGAGCGCGAGCCCCTCGTCGTCGTCGATATAGAGGATGTGGATCAGGGCATCCGCATCGCCGCTAGAATTGCTCATTCCGTCTCCCGGCGTTCTCTCTAAGCAACGACCGCCCGCAAGCGTCCGAGTCGTCGGCATGAGCACTGTCGTATTGCATTGACCGCCTGAGGTAAACATCGCTCATCGCTCGCTCTTGTCGCAGGCGACGTTAGCGCTTCTTGAATTTCCGGTGGCCGGAAACTTCGGCGCCCGCCTCCTTCGGCAATTGCAGAAAGCGCAGCGACGAGACGATGCCGATTGCGCCGACCACGACGAAGGCCCATCGGAAATCGGCCATGACGGGATTATCAGCACCTCTGAGAGCAGAGGAAATATTGAGCACGGCGGCTGCCACCGCAACGCCGAGCAGCATCGACATCTGCTGCAGCATGCTCGACAGCGTCGAGGCCGAGCTTCGCTGCGCCGGGCCGATATCGGCAAAGGCGAGCGTGTTCAGCGCCGTGAATTCCATCGACCGCGACAGGCCGGCGAGAAAGAGCAGCGCATGGATGAAAAACGGCGGCGTCTCCGGCGTCAGGAAACCGCAAGCAACGATCGAAAGCGCGGCAATCAGTCCATTGAGCCCGAGAACGGTGCGGAAGCCAAAGAAGCGCAAGAGCGGTGTCGTCACCGCCTTCATGCTGAAATTGCCGAGAAAATACACGAGCAGATAGGCGCCGGCGGCAATCGAGCTCAGTCCGAAGCCGAGCTGGAACAAGAGAGGCAGCAGGAAAGGCGTCGCATTGATGGCCGTTCGGCAAGCCGTGCCCGCCGAGAGCGTCGACATCGAAAAGGTCTGGACGCGGAAAGCCGAAAGATCGAGCAGCGGATTGTCGACGGCAAGGAAATGCCGCGTCGCCATAACCGATAATACGACGCCGGCCGCCAGCATGGAGATGACCGGCCAAATCCCGCCTTCCCATTTGACCGAAAGCTCCAGGGCCGCGAGCAGCAGGGTCAATCCGGCCGCGCTCAGGACAAAGCCAAGAATATCCAGCCGGCCGGGATCGGCCTCCCGCTGTTCGGGCACGAAGCGCAGCACCAGCCCCATGCCGACGATGCCGATCGGAATATTGATCAGGAAGTTCCAGTGCCAGCTGGCATAGGTGGTGATGAAGCCGCCGAGCACAGGGCCGACCACGGGCGCCGTCAGCGCCGGCCAGGTGATGAGCGCAATCGCCTGGACGAGTTCGGACTTGCGGGCATTCTTCAGCACGATGATGCGCCCGACCGGCGTCATCAGCGCGCTCCCTGCCCCCTGCAGCGCCCGCCACAGCACGAATTCTGTGAGGCTGCCGGAGAGCCCGCAGAACAGCGAGGCGCCGGTGAAGACGCCGATCGACACCAGGAAGACGCGGCGCGCGCCGAAGCGATCGCCGAGCCAGCCCGACAGCGGAATGAAGGCCGCCATCGTCAGCATGTAGACGGTGATGCCGATGCTCATCGACACCGGCTGCACGCCGAAGCTTGCCGCCATCTGCGGCAGCGAGGTGGCGACGATCGTGCCGTCAAGGATCTGCATGAAGAAGGAAACGGCAACGACCAGAGCCACGATCTTCGCCTGGCGGCCGTTTGCCGCCTCTTGTCCCTGCTCGCTCGTCTCTGCCGTGGTCATGGATCCGCCAATGAAAATTCCGGATGACGCGGCAGGGAAGCGGGAGGAAGCCGATCGGAGATCTGCCGCGAGGGGAGCGCGGTTGAACCACGCACTGGCTGAATACGCCTGTTGCATCAGGCCCGAAAGGCTAAATCTCGCACTGCACCGGAATTTCCCGAGATGGCCGGCATGGACAAAAGAAGAAGGCCTCACCGGAGGCGAGGCCAAGTTTGAACCGCTCCCGGGAAAACAGGAGCGGCGTCGAGGTCCATACCCTGCGGTCCATCCGCCAGCGAGGCCGGATTTCGTCGTATCGGTACGCCTGCGCGGGAAATTTTCACGAGTTGCCAGGAGATCGGTCGAAACCCGGCCGGCAGCACCTGGTGCGCCGCAGTAACTAATATCACTTGCAATGTTTATAAAATGCGCTATCACTAAACACATTGCTAAACATGATGATTGAGGAGTTCATGTGAGCATTCTCTGAAACGGGTGAATATGCGACGCCGGTGGGGAGCCGGTCTTGGTTCTGGGAGGAACTTATGCAGAAAACATCGAAAGCCCTTTTGGGGCTGGCCACGGCGTTCGTAATGTCGTCGGCATTGCCCAATCTCGCCAAAGCCGATGAACTTACGCTGTGCTGGGCCGCATGGGACCCTGCCAATGCACTCGTTGAGCTCTCGAAGGACTTCACCGCCAAGACAGGCACGCAGATGAAGTTCGAGTTCGTTCCCTGGACGAGCTACGCCGATCGCTTCCTTAACGAGCTGAATTCTCACGGCAAACTCTGTGACCTCATCATCGGCGACAGCCAGTGGATCGGCGGCTCGGCCGAGAACGGCCATTACGTCAAGCTGAATGACTTCTTCGACAAGGAAGGCATCAAGATGGATGACTTCGTGCCGGCGACTGTCGTCGGCTACTCGGAATGGCCGAAGAACACGCCGAACTATTGGGCGTTGCCCGCCATGGGCGACGTCGTCGGCTGGACCTACCGCAAGGACTGGTTCGAAAAGCCGGAACTCCAGAAGGAATTCAGGGCGAAATACGGCCACGATCTCGCAGCTCCGAAGACCTATGATGAGCTGAAGCAGATCGCCGAGTTCTTCCAGAAGCGCGAGATCGACGGCAAGACCGTCTATGGAGCCTCGATCTATACCGAACGCGGGTCCGAAGGCATCACCATGGGCGTCACAAACGTCCTGTACGACTGGGGCTTCCAATACGACAACCCGAAGAAGCCCTACGAGATGGAAGGCTTCGTCAACTCGGACGATGCGGTCAAGGGCCTCGAATTCTACAAGTCGCTCTATGACTGCTGCACGCCGCCCGGCAGCTCCAACGTCTATATGGTCGAATCCGCCGACGCCTTCAAATCCGGCCAGGTCGCCATGCAGATGAACTTCGCCTTCACCTGGCCCGGCCTCTACAAGGACGAGAAGGTCGGCGGCGACAGGATCGGCTTCTTCCCCAATCCGGCGGAGAAGGCGCATTTCGCCCAGCTCGGCGGTCAGGGGATCTCGGTGGTTTCCTATTCCGACAAGCGCGACGCCGCCCTGCAATACATCAAATGGTTCGCACAGCCTGAGGTGCAGGCCAAATGGTGGGAACTCGGCGGCTTCTCGTGCCTGAATTCCGTCGTCAACGCGCCTGAGTTCGCCAAGAGCCAGCCCTATGCCCAGGCTTTCCTGGACTCGATGGCGATCGTCAAGGACTTCTGGGCCGAGCCAAGCTACGCCTCGCTGCTGCAGGCCATGCAGAAGCGCGTCCATAACTACGTCGTCGCCGGCAACGGCACTGCCAAGGAAGCGCTCGACGGCCTGGTGAAAGACTGGAGCGACGTCTTCAAGGACGACGGCAAAATCTAGTGCCTGACGGGACTGGTGGCATCCCTCTGCGCGCCATCCTCACCAGGATGGCGGCCCGGATCGGCAGACGAGCCGGGCCGCCGGATCTTTCATCTCCGAAAAGACCGGGTGAAAACTTGACCATTTCCCATCCCTCCATTGTCGAGAAAGCCGCCGACGCGACAGCAAGGGCAACGCCCGCCTCGTTTGCCCGGCGCGTCCGCGGCCTCTCCGACAGGGCGATCGCCTGGCTGTTCATCGCGCCTGCCATCACCCTGCTCCTGGCGATCAACATCTTCCCGCTCATCTGGGCGGTCTATCTCTCCTTTACCAATTACCGCGCCAACCGGCCGAATGCGCCGGTCCTGGGCGTCGGCCTTGGAAATTACGAACGCGTTCTCAACGATCCCGATATATGGCAGGCTATGCAGACCACCGCCCATTTCGTCTTCTGGACGATCCTGCTGCAGACGGTGATCGGTTTTTCGCTCGCCTACCTGATCGACCGCAAGTTTCGCGGCCATGCCTTCTGGACGACGATTATCCTGATCCCGATGATGCTGTCGCCCGCCGTGGTCGGCAACTTCTGGCGCTTTCTCTACGAGCCGCAGATCGGCCTCTTCGCCTATGCCGTCTCGCTGGTGTCGGGCATTCCGACATCCGATGTGCAGATGCTCGGCAATGTCTCTCTGGCGCCCTGGGCGATCATCATCGTCGATACCTGGATGTGGACGCCTTACGTGATGCTGATCTGCCTCGCCGGACTGCGCTCGATCCCCGACTATATCTACGAGGCGGCCGAGGTCGATCGTGCATCGCCCTGGCGTCAGTTCTGGTCGATCACCGTGCCGATGGCCCTGCCCTTCATCATGCTCGCGGTGCTTTTCCGCGGCATCGAGAATTTCAAGATGTTCGACATGGTGACGCTGCTGACCGGCGGCGGACCGGGCTCGGTCACCGAGGTCGCCTCGATTACGCTGAAACGCGCCGCCTTCGAAAGCTGGGCGACCGGCCGGGCCTCGGCCTTCGCCATCGTCCTCTTCGTCGCGGTGTTCGGCCTCGCCAACATCTACGTCAAGGCATTGAACAAGGTGAAGCAAAGATGAGCGCCGCCAATACAGCCCATTCGGTCGTCGAGCCGAGCCTCACCAGCAAGCGCATCGCCGGCACGATCGTCGTCCTCTATGCGCTGATCACCCTCATCCCGCTCGTCTGGATCTTCCTGACCAGCATCAAATCGCCGCCGGATTCGATCAGCTATCCCCCGAAGATCGTCTTCACGCCGTCGCTCGAAGGCTATTGCAATCTCTTCACCACGCGCACCCGGCAGACACCTGATTACATCGCCTCGCTGCCGGCGCCGGTCGGCACCTGCGATGAGGTGACACGCAAGCGCAACATGGTGATCGCAGGCCCGTCGAACTTCCTGCCGCGCTTCGTCAACTCGCTTGTCATCGCCTTCGGCTCCACCTTCATGGCGGTCTTCCTCGGGACGCTCGCCGCCTACGGCTTCTCCCGCTTCAGGGTGCCGCTCGCCGACGACCTGCTGTTCTTCATCCTGTCGACGCGCATGATGCCGCCGATCGCCGTCGCCATCCCGATCTACCTGATGTATCGCGAGCTCGGCCTGTCGGACACGGCGCTCGGCATGATCCTGCTCTATACCGCCGTCAACGTCTCGCTCGCCGTCTGGCTGCTCAAGGGCTTCATCGACGAGATCCCGCGCGAATACGAGGAGGCGGCGATGATCGACGGCTATACGAGGCTGCAAGCCTTCCGCAAGGTCGTGCTGCCGCAGGCGACCACCGGCATTGCCGCGACTGCGATCTTCTGCCTGATCTTCGCCTGGAACGAATATGCCTTCGCCGCCCTTCTGACCTCGGGCGAGGCCCAGACCGCGCCGCCTTTCATCCCGACGATCATCGGCGAAGGCGGGCAGGACTGGCCGGCGGTCGCCGCCGGCACGACGATCTTCCTGATCCCGATCCTCGTCTTCACTATTCTCCTGCGCAAGCAGCTGCTGCGCGGCATCACCTTCGGAGCCGTCCGCAAATGAGCCACCTGATCGAGACACGCACCCGCACCCCTGCCCGCCCGAAACGGCCATTCTTGCTGCGCCGCGGTCCGATGGAGAATATCGCCACCGTGCTGATCGGGCTCGGCTTCCTGATGCTGTTCCAGCCCTTCCTGTTGGTGCTCTACACCTATTCGCTGGTGACCCTGCTGATCGGCACCGTCATGTTCATCATCGTCTCGAAATTCCCGGAGTAAACCATGGCGGACATCCGGATCGAAAATCTCCGCAAGGAATTCGGCAGCTTCGTCGCCGTTGATAATTCGACCTTCAGCGTCCATGACGGCGAATTCCTGGCGCTGCTCGGGCCTTCCGGCTGCGGCAAGACGACGACGCTTCGCATGATCGCCGGCCTCGAGTTGCCCTCGAGCGGCAAGATTCATCTCGACGGCGAGGACGTCACCTTCAACCGCGCCAGCGCCCGCGACATCGCCTTCGTCTTCCAGCTCTTTGCGCTCTACCCGCATATGAATGTGCGCAAAAACATCGGCTTCCCGCTGCTGTCGCAGGGCATGCCCAAGGCCGAGATCCGTCAGCGCGTCGAAGAGACCGCCCGCCTGCTGCAGATCGATCATATTCTCGACCGCTCGGTCTCGGGCCTTGCCGGCGGCGATCGGCAGCGCGTGGCGCTCGGCCGCGCCATCGTCCGCCGCCCGAAATGCTTCCTGATGGACGAGCCGCTCGGCACGCTTGATGCCGAGTTCCGCGAGATCCTGGTTCACGAGCTCCGCGAGCTGCACAACCGCATCCATGCCACCACCGTCTACGTGACCCACGATCAACACGAGGCGATGGCGATGGCCGATAAGATCGCCGTGATGAACCATGGCGTCATCGAGCAGTTCGGCACGCCGCAGGAGATCTATGCCAAGCCGGCGACCATGTATGTCGCCGATTTCATCGGCTCGCCGCCGATGAACTTCATGCGCTTCACCTCCGGCCTGAAGAGCGGCGACACATCCATCCTGCTCGACGGCGTCAATGTCGCCGTTCCCGAGATTCATCAGGACATGGCAGAAAGCGAACTGGCGCTCGGTGTCAGGCCCGAGCATATCCGCTTCAGCGACGCCTCGCCCCTTCGCGGCGCCGTCTATGGCAGCGAATATCTCGGCACCAACCAGGTTGTTGCCGTGGAAACCCCGGGCGGTCTGATCAAGGCCCGCGTTCCCGCCAGTCGCAGTTTCCGGATCGGCGAGACCGTCGGCCTCGAATTCAATCCGGCGAACCTCGCGCTCTTCGACTGCGTCTCGGGCCGCGCGGTGCCATCCCAGCTCTATAAGGAGACCCGGCATGGCTGATGTCGTCCTCAGAAATCTCAGCAAGCGCTTCGGCGACACCCAGGCTCTTGATGGGCTCGATCTTTTTATACGCGACGGCGAGTTCGTCGTGCTGCTCGGTCCCACAGGCGCCGGCAAGACCACGACGCTCAGGCTGATCGCCGGGCTTGAAAGACCCGACAGCGGCCGCATCGAGATCGGCGGCCGCAATGTTGCGGCAGAAGCGCCGGCCGGGCGCGACGTCGCCTTCGTCTTCCAGCAATATTCGCTCTATCCGCACATGACGGTTTACGAGAACCTTGCCTTCCCGCTGAAGGCGCCGGTGCGCAAGCTGAGTGCGGAGGAGATCGACCGGCGCGTGCGCGAGGTCGCGCGCATGGTCCGCATCGACCACAAGCTGGAAAACCGCTCGACCAGGCTCTCCGGCGGGGAGATGCAGCGCGTCGCGATCGGCCGGGCGCTGGTGCGCCGGCCGGCGATCTATCTCATGGACGAACCGCTCTCCTCGCTCGACGCCAAGCTGCGCGCCGAACTGCGCCTGGAGCTGAAGCGCATCCAGAAGGAGCTCGGCTCGACGCTGCTCTACGTCACCCACGACCAGGTGGAAGCCATGACCATGGCCGACCGCATCGGCATCGTCGCCGAGGGCCGGCTGATGCAGGTGGGAACGCCGCGCGAGATCTACGGCAATCCCGCTAACCTGCATGTCGCCGCCCGCCTCGGCCAGCCGCATATCAACCTTCTGCCGGCGGACCTGCTGCCCGGCGGCCGTCCGCCCTCCGGCACCAAAACCGTCGGCGCGCGCACCGAACATCTCGATATCGTCGTTGGCAAGGATGCCAATGCCGAGGTCGACTGGATCGAGCATCTCGGCGACCAGAACCACCTGCACATCAGGGCTGGCAATCACAAACTCGTCACACTCGCGGATCCATATCTGGCGATCGCGCCGGGCGACCGGATCAGCCTGACGCTGCGCGATCCGCTTTATTTCGATGCGGCTGGACAGCGGCTATCGTGACCGGCAAACAAAATGATGATCGCATAAAAAACAAAGGGACGGGTCTCAATCGATGAAACACTTCTTCAACCGCAGGGAAACCATTGTCACCGAAGCTCTGGACGGCCTGCTTCTGACGACGAGCAGCGGCCGTCTCGCCCGTCTCGACAGCTTTCCCGACATCAAGGTGATCCTGCGCGCGGACTGGGACAAGTCTGGGGTGGCGATCATCTCGGGCGGCGGCGCCGGCCATGAACCGTCCCATGCCGGCTTCGTCGGTAAGGGCATGCTGACGGCGGCCGTCTCCGGCGAGATCTTCGCCTCGCCGAGCGTCGATGCGGTGCTGACGGCGATCCGCGCCGTGACCGGCCCGAAGGGCGCCCTGCTGATCGTCAAGAACTATACCGGCGACCGCCTGAATTTCGGCCTCGCCGCCGAAAAGGCGCGCGCCGAAGGCTTCGACGTCGAAATGGTCATCGTCGCCGACGACATCGCCATCCCCGGCATCAACCAGCCGCGCGGCGTCGCTGGCACGCTGTTCGTCCACAAGATCGCGGGCTATCACGCCGAAAGGGGCGAGGAGCTGAAGACGGTCGCGGCCCATGCCGCAGCCGCGGCCGGCGATATCGTCTCGCTCGGCATGTCGCTCTCCACCTGCAGCGTGCCCGGACAGGCGCACGAGGATCGCCTCGGCGCTGATGAAGGCGAACTCGGCCTCGGCATCCATGGCGAACCCGGCGCCGAGCGCATTGCGCTGCAGCCGGTTGCCGATATCGTCGCCACCATGGCGGCGCGCCTGACCCCTGCCTTGCGCGAAGGGGCAGACCACGCCCTCCTCATCAACAATCTCGGCGCCGTGCCGCCGCTCGAAATGACCGTCATCGCCAAGACAGTGCTGTCCTCGCCGCTTGGCCGCCACATCAGGCTGATCGTCGGCCCGGCGCCGATGATGACCGCGCTCAACATGAACGGCTTCTCGCTGTCGCTGATCCGGCTGGATGCCGTGCGCGAAGCGGCGCTGACGGCTGCGGTCGAGCCGCATGCCTGGAAGCCGGCCGTCGAACGCCACGAGATCAAGGTCATCGTCGCGCCGAGAACGGCGAGCCACTTGAACGGCGCAGCCACACCAGGCGAGAACAGCCGCAACCGACGCCTGATCACGGCACTCTGCGAGCACCTGATCGAACAGGAAAACGAACTCAACCGGCTGGACGGCCGCGTCGGCGACGGCGATACCGGCTCGACGGTGGCCGCCGGCGCCCGCAGCGTGCTCGCCCGCCTCGACACGTTGCCGCTCGACAAGCCGGCGGCAACGCTTGCCTCGCTCGGCGACATCCTCGGCACCAGCATGGGCGGATCGAGCGGCGTGCTGCTGTCGATCTTCTTCACCGCCGCGGCCAAGGCGATGGCCGATAAAGCCGATATATCAGCGGCTCTTCTTGCGGGGCTCGACAGGATGACGTTCTATGGAGGAGCTGGAGTCGGCGACCGGACGATGGTCGATGCTCTGTCACCTGCCCTGCAGGCGCTCGCGTCAGGCGATATCGCTGCCGCGGCAAGGGCAGCGGCATCAGGTGCGGAGTCGACCAAGACGATGACGAAGGCGAGAGCCGGACGCGCCTCCTATGTCGGCGAAAGGGATCTGGCGGGTGTCGCCGATCCCGGCGCGGTCGCGGTTGCCGGCGCGTTCGGCGTAGCGGCAAGTCTTGCCTGACCGGGTGAAGTTCGAAAGCCCCCCGGGAGAGAGGGCGACAGGGAGGAAGGCAGTGCAGGCGGAACCGGTGCTTGTGGCGGGATTGATCGAGGTGTGCCGCGCGACGATCGCGGAAAACGCCGATCACCTCTGCGCACTCGATCGCGCCATCGGCGATGGCGATCACGGAACCAATATGCGGCGTGGCTGCGAGGCGGTGAGCGCCGAGGGCGAGAGCCTGTCCAGCCTGCCCTTCCCCGACGCCGTGGAAAAGATCGGCCTGACGCTGGTGATGAACGTCGGCGGGGCGGCGGGGCCGCTCTATGGCACGCTGCTGATCGAGATCGGCCGCGAGCTTCGCAAAAGTGAGGACAAGGCCGATTTTTCCCTGGTGCTGAAACAGGCGATCGACGCCGTGGCAAAACGCGGGCGGTCGCACGTCGGCGACAAGACGCTGCTCGACGTGCTCTATCCCGTCCATGCGGCGCTCGCGAAGCGGTCTCCGCTCGGTGACGTCGCCCGCAAGGCCGAACGCTCCGCCGACAGGACCGCCGCGATGAAGGCGATGCGCGGACGCGCCGCCTATCTCGGCGACCGCTCGATCGGCCATGTCGATCCCGGCGCGTCGAGCTGCGCGCTCTTGACCACGGCGATTTGCCGCTATCTCGGGGAGCGCCGCCCCCAATGAATGAAAGGACCGGCATGAATGGAAAGACCGCAAACGTGGGTATCGTGATCGTCTCCCACTCACCGCTGGTGGCAAGGGGCATCGCCGACATGGTGCGGCAAATGGTCGGCGACTGCGTGCCGCTTGCCTGGTCTGGTGGTAACGTCCATGGCGAACTCGGCACCGATGCCGGCGGTATCCTGAAGGCGATCGAGGCCGCCTGGTCCGATGCCGGCGTCGCCGTCTTCGTCGATCTCGGCGGTGCCGAGACCAACAGCGAGATGGCGATCGAAATGCTGGGCCTTCCTCGGTCGGCCCTCGTCTCCATCTGCAACGCCCCGCTCGTCGAAGGCGCAGTCATCGCCGCCGCCGAAGCCTCAGGGGGCGCGTCGCTCGCCAAGGTCGTCGCCACAGCCGAGGAACTGTCCCCCTGATGACGAGCAGACTGCGTATTGAGAAACAGGAGCCTGATCCTTTGCACGTGAATTGCCAGACGGAGGTGGAAGTCAAGCACGGCGTCGGGCTGCATGCCCGCCCCTCCGTCACCTTCACGCGGCTTGCCAAGTCCTTCCCCTGTTCGATCGAGGTCGCCGTCAACGGCAGCGACGTCTGGCTGAACGGCAAGAGCATCATCAAGATCATGGGTGCCAGAATCCGCAAAGGGTCTATCCTCAGAATACGGGCAGACGGCATTCTTGCCGAAGAGGCGATCCGTGCGCTCAAGGAACTCATCGAGCGCAATTTCGATGAGGAAAAGAAACATGGCAGAACCGCTTAGGCTGAAAGCAAAGAGCGCATCCCCCGGCATCGCGTCCGGCCCGGCCTTCCTCGCCGAAGAGCCGAAAGCTGCTTCCGCGCCCGGAACCGCCGGCGGCTACGGCGCGCTTGAGAAGGCGATCGATATCTCGATCGGCGAACTCGAGCGCCTCGCCGAAGGCGCCGATGCCGAAAGCCGCGATATCATCGATTTCCAGATCGAGGTGCTCCGCGATCCCAGCATCGCGGAAGCAACGAGTGCCCGCATGCACGCCGACGAGAATGTCGTCTTCGCCTGGGTCGCCACGCTCGACGCCTATATCGACGAACTCGAAGCGGCCGACGAGGAACAGATGCGGGCGCGCGCCATCGACATTCTCGACATCAAGAACCGTGTGCTCGGGGCGCTCGCCGGCACCCCGGTCGCCGATTTCCCGCCCGGCTCGGTCTTCGTTGGCAAGGACATGGAGCCGAGCCGCTTCCTCGCTCATGACTGGTCGAAGGGCGGCGGTATCGCCTTGTTTGCGGGCAGCACCGCCGGCCATGTCGCTTTGCTCGCCCGGGCGAAATCTGTGCCGATGGTGGTCGGCACAGGCCGTTTCTCGGCAGCAGGGGGCGATCCTGTCGGCGTCGATGGCAACACCGGCGCCGTCATCCTCAAGGCGGGCGGCATGCTGATCCCGCCGCTCGCGCCGGCCGGCGACATCAAGACGGAAAGCGGCGAGCTGCTCACGGCGGACGGCGTACCGATCCTTATCTCCATCAACATCAACGATCCCGCCGAGATCGATGCGCTCGATCCGGCAACGGCGGGCGTCGGCCTGATGCGTTCGGAATTTTCAGTCACCTCGATCGCCGATGCCGCCAATGAAGAGCGACAACTGGCGATCTATCGCCGCGTGCTGGAGCAGGCGGGCGAAAAGCCGGTGATCATCAGAATGCTGGATATAGGCGGAGACAAGCCGCTTGCCGGCCTCGAAGACCTGCCGGCTCTCGAGCCGGGCCTGCGCGGCATCCGGCTGCTGTTTGCCCGGCCGGAAATCGCCCGCGTCCAGGCCCGCGCCCTGTTGCGCGCCGCCGTCTTCGGCAAACTCTCGGTAATGCTGCCGATGGTGACCTTTCCCGACGAGGTCGACAGGATGCGCGAACTGTTCCGCGAGGAAGCCGAAAAGCTCGGCCGCCGCGCCCTGCCGCACCGGATGCCGCCGATCGGCATGATGGTGGAGGTGCCATCTGCTGCATTGATGCTCGACAGTTTCGGATCGGCGGCCTTCTTCTCCTTCGGCACCAACGACCTCACGCAATATCTCGCCGCCTCCGCCCGCGACGGCAACGAGGCCGATGCCGGCAAGGCGGCACCCGCCGTGCTCCGGCTGATTGAGCAGGCGGTAAAACTTGCCGGCGGCAAGGCCGTCAGCATCTGCGGCGACATGGCCGGCGATCCCCGCTATCTCCCAGGGCTGCTTGCCGCCGGTCTCCGGCATTTTTCCGTGGCGCCGGCCCGCCGTCCCGCGATAAGATCGGCAATCGTCGGCCTTAATGCCGATGGCACCAGGGCAGCCGGAGAGTAGGATGGCGCGCGAAGACACCGAAGACGCCATAATCGCCTACAAGTCCATTCTGGCGCAGATCATCGACAATAGGCCGTCCGGCACGCGCCAGCGCCTGGCGACGGCGCTCGGCAAGCACCGCAGCTTCGTCACGCAGATCACCAGCCCGACTTATGCGACGCCGCTGCCGGCGCGCCATCTCGCGACAATCGTGCGCGTCTGCCACTTCAGCGCCACTGAGGAAGAACGCTTTCTCGAAGCCTATCAGGCCGCCCATCCCGGCAAGCTCCCGGATCTCGGCCATTCCGAGAAATTGCGGCACTTGTCGCTGATGGTGCCCGACTTCGGCGACGACAGGAAAAACCGCCTCCTGGAAGAAGCGATCTCCGATCTGGTGCAGAAGATCGTCGCGATATCAGGGGCGAGCGAGCAGTGAAGAGTGACCGGGCTGACGTAGCGTAATGTTTTTGGCCTTGGGAGGGGCTTGATGAAGAAGTTCATGAACACCGCGGAAACCATGGTCGCCGAAAGCGTCGAAGGCTTTGTGCGCGCCCATGAGGCCTTGGTGGTGTTCGGGGCCGAGCGCAAATGCGTCCGCCGCCGCCAACTGACATCAGGCAAGGTGGCGCTGATATCAGGCGGCGGCGCCGGCCACGAGCCGATGCATATTGGCTTCGTTGGCCAGGGCATGCTGGACGCCGCCTGCGTCGGCCACATCTTCACCTCGCCGACGCCCGCCCAGATCATTGCCGCCATCGAAGAGACCGATACCGGCGCCGGCTGCCTGCTCGTGGTCAAGAACTATGATGGCGACCTGATGAATTTCGAAATGGCGATCGAGATGGCCGGTGACCGCCACGGCCTCGACATGATCGTCGTCAGCGACGATATCGAGACGTCGAGAACAGGCGAAGGCCGTGGCCGGCGTGGCGTTGCGGGGACGCTGATTGTCGAAAAGATTCTGGGTGCCGCCGCTGAACGCGGCATGCCGCTCGCCGAATTGAAGCAGCTTGGCGAGAGGTTGAACACCCGCATCCGCTCGATGGGGGTCGCGCTGAACGGCGTGACGGTGCCGCAGACCGAGCGCACGACGTTTTCGCTCGGATCCGACGAGATGGAAATGGGCGTCGGAATCCACGGTGAGCCCGGCCATGCCAGGCAGCCGTTCACCGCCGCGGACGCCATCATCGGGCATCTTTGCGAGACCATCATCGCCGACATCACGGTCACGCCGGGTGCCCGGGCGCTGCTCTTCATCAACGGCCTCGGCGGCACGCCGCCTGCCGAACTCTACCTCGCCTATGCCTCTGCCCGCCGTGTCATCGAGGAGATAGCCGTCCCGATCGAGCGCTCGCTTGTCGGAACCTACGTCACCTCGCTCGACATGCAGGGCCTGTCCGTCACCCTCGCCTTACTGAGCGACGAGGAGATCGCGCTCTGGGACGCACCGGTGGCGACGGCGGCTTTGCGCTGGCCGTGACCGCCTTCCCACATCAGATGTAGAGCGGCGCCATCTTGCGCCAGGCCCCGGCGCTGTGGGCGCGGCCGTCCCAGACATGCAGTTGGTGGCGAATGTTCTTTTCGCCCAGCAGCCGGCTGAGATAGCGGTTATTGCCGAGGAAGGGATCGGCATCGCCGATGGTCAGCACGATGTCGATCTCGCGTAGCCGGTCGAGCCGCCAGTCGGTGCCGAGCCCTGGCAGAAAATGCGGCGGCGTGTGGAAGTAGACGCTGTCGTCGTAGTAGCCGTCGAACAGGTCGCCGAAGACTTCCACCTTCGTCGTCAGGTCGTAGCGGCCGGAAAAGGCGACGAGCTTGCGGAAGAGATGCGGGTGGCGGAAGACGAGGCTCGCCGCCTGGAAGGCGCCGAGGCTGCATCCATGCACGATGGTGCAATCGTGCGGATTTTTCGCCGCCATCAGCGGCAGCACCTCGTGGAGGATGTAATCTTCCAGCGCCGCATGCCGACGAATGCGCTCGGCCGGATGATGGTGGAAACCATAGAGGCTGTCGGCGGCCAGTCCCTCGATGCAATAGAGCTGCAAATGACCGGCCGAAAGCTTGTCGGCGAGGCTCGCAACCAGGCCGAGCTGCTCATATTCGAAGAAGCGCCCTTCCCGCGTCGGAAACACCAACACCTTGGCGCCGGCATGTCCGAACACCAAGATCTCCATCTCCCGATGCAGGCGCGGACTGTACCAGCTGAGATATTCGCGGTTCATGTCACCCTGAGGAACTGTCCGATCTTGTCGCGAAGCGCCGCCTCTTGTTCAGCGCCTCCAGGGTAATCGAAATGACCGGCGTCCAGGATGAAGGTTTCATTATATTTCCGTATCGCATTTGCGACAGCGAACTGGCAGGGCGGCGCAACGGCAGGATCGAAAAGCGCCACCGCCGTCAGCATCGGCACGTCGATCCGTTGCGCCGCGGTCGCTGCATCGTAGAAGCGCAGCGTCTCCAGCACGTTGCCGTGGTCGGCCTGATATTCCTGCACCGACTGCGCGCTGCCGACACTCGGCAGCTTCAGTCGCAGCGGCTGGTGGCCGAAGCTCGGAAGCGCCAGATGCCCGCGATCGATGCGCTCGTCGTAGGCGATCGCCATCGCCCCGACGCCGGCGCCGAAGCTGATGCCGCTATAGCCGATATGGCCGGAGAGCCAAGGATAGAGCGCAACGAGCGTCGAGACAGCAAGCCATATATCCTCGACGCAGCCGCCGATAATATAGGCGTCCCGCTTGTCGATATCATGCAGCACATGCCAGGACGGGTTCTCTGAAATCGGCGGATGCCTGCTCAGCGACAGCCCCCGGCAGCAGGGAAAGATCACCGCCGTTTCCTCGACCGGCAGATTGAAGTCAGGCTGATCCCGCCCGCCATACCCATGCCCGACGACGAGACCTCGCTTCACTTGCCCCTCGCGCGGCAACAGCAGCCAGCCGCCGATCTTGAACGCATCGGTCGAGAGATAGACGAGATCGAGCACGTGCCAGTCGGGGTGGCTGAGCTTGCTCCGGGAAAGCACCGGCCGCGGATCGACATCAAGCGCCTTCAAATACCGCGCCTCCCAGAACGCGTCGAAGCCCGCAGGCTCCTCCGGCGGTTCGATCGCCAGAAGCTCTTCGAGCCGCATGCCGTAGGTTGGGTCGAAGGCGAAAGGATGTGTCTTGGGAATGCTCATCCGGGCTTTGTCGCGTGAAAGCGCCGGGCGTGCAAGCCTTGCCGCTCCTATCCCGAAGCGGCCATTGGCATCGGTCGCCGCGCTCCCATATCCTGACAGAACGCTAACTCGGGATGGCCAATAACGGGTTCAAGCGCGAAGACCCTTCGATTGCGCATGCCGCAATGGCAGGATGGCAATCTCAGCGAATATCATCTGAGCGCCCAACTGCTCTCCTGGCTTCTTCCGCTCGCCGAGGCTCTTGAGGAAAGTGTTCCGGTCCCTCCGCCGGATGGCCGTGACCTCACGATTGAAGACGGTATTCTCGCGAAGACAGCGGTTCTCGAACAGGCGCGCTCGGCCCGCCGGGCCATAGAAAAGCACCAGCCGGCCAAGGTTCTCACCATCGGCGGCGATTGCCTCGTCGATCTCGCGCCGATCGCCTATTTCAACAAGCGCTATGAAAGCGCTCGGCGTCTTGTGGATCGACGCACATCCGGATGTGCAGACGACGACGGAAACGACGCATGCCCATCCGCAGGTGCTCGGAATGCTTGTCGGCCGGGGCGATCCGGACTTTGTGAGCGAGGTCGAAATTCCCGTCGAGTCGGTGCGAGTCCGCGGCTCCTACGGCGCGGGGCAGCGATATTTGTAGGCGATCAAGGTCGTCATCAGTTCGTCACCACTGGCGTCGCGTATGCCGGGATTCTGTTCGAGGAATGTGCACAGCGTATTGCCGATCGATTCCGCGGTGGTTCCAACCGGCACACAGAAGTTTGCTCCGACGGAATTGAAAAAATAAGCGGAGTTCACCATTGCTTTCGGGACAGGAACGACTTCGGTGAAAATACGGCGGGCGAGATAATCGTCCCGGTTCCACTTGTCCAACCAACCGGCAACATATCCGACGACGAACTGCCGGGAGCCGCTGCAATCAGAATAAAGCAGGTCACCGCTTGAAAAGTCCAAGGGAATCTTTGCTGAAACCGTGGCCAGCAAGGTGGCGATAAGAATGCCCGACATAATCCCTCCCGAAGCTCGCAATAGCGCGGAGCTTTGATCGGAAAGGTGTCGGAAATTAGCTTTAAAAGTGTCATCTTTTCTGCCGCAGTCGAAAGTTGCAGATCCCGACCGCCAGCGCTCTTGCGAGGCTGTCTGGCGGCAGCGTCCGTTGCGCTGTTTCACGCAGAAACCGGCACGTGAGGCTTGCGATTTAATCGGATGCGATATATAGATACCGGCACTCAACAAGCTGGACGGATAGATCCATGCCCGCATCCAAAAACACAAAAGCACCCGACATGCCCGCCTCCCCGCAACCCCGCGAGAGCGGCAAGAAGCTTTCGAACTTCCTGTGCTTCGCCGTCTATTCCGCCAATCTCGCCTTCGGCCGCGCCTATAAGCCGATCCTGGACGAGCTTGGCCTGACCTACACGCAATATATCGCCCTGGTCGCCCTTTCCGAGGAGGACGGCCAGACGGTCAGCATGCTGGGGGAAAAACTGTTCCTCGAATCCAACACGCTGACACCGATCCTCAAGAAGCTGGAATCGGCAGGCTATCTAACGCGCCATCGCGATCCCGCCGATGAACGGCAGGTCCGCGTAAGCCTGACGCCGGCTGGGCGCGATCTCCTCGTCGAGGTCGACCCCGGCGGCACGCTGATTGCCGCCAGTGGCCTCGGCGATGATTTCCCCGTCGTACGGCAATCGGTGACGAGGTTGCGCGACAACCTGTTGCGAGCGCAGGCCGAACCGGAAAAGCCGTGATGGCGACAGCAGTCACAAGCTGGTGACATGCTTGCGGCGACGCATTTTCTTCCGCAGCGAGGAGACCACATGCCCGAGATCGCGATGGGTGCCTTGAGCCGCAATGGGATGCTGCTTCTCGCAAGGCGTAATTCGGAGCGCAGGATCTATCCGGGTCGCTGGAGCCTCCCCGGCGGCCATATCGAGGATGGCGAAGACGCCGAGACGGCGATGCGCCGGGAATTGATGGAGGAAATAGGCATCACGCCGGAGCGGTGGCGGCTAGCGGCAAAGTTCGTATCGCAAGTTCCGCCTGAGTCATCGGCCACCTTTCACGTCTATCACGTCGATCAATGGCAGGGATTGCCGCAACTCGTCGGCGATGAACATACCGAACTCGGATGGTTCACTGCCGCCGAGATCGAACAGGAAACCGAGCTGGCGCCGTCCCAGCTCGGCGACATCCTCTCAAGCCTCGCGATACGAGGAAGCGGCAAGGACTGAAAGCGCGGCGCGCTTCGTGATCTACTGCCGCAGCGGCCGGAATGCCGTCCTGAGTTCGGCAGCGAAAGCCATCGGCTGCTCCCATGCGGCGAAGTGACCGCCCTTCTCCAGCCTGTTGTAGTGAATGAGCTTCGGATAGGCCTTCTCCGCCCAGCTCTGCGGCGCCTGGTAGATCTCGTCGGGAAAAGCACTGACGGCGACCAGGATCTTGATGCCCCTGGGGCGAAGAAACCTCCCGTCGGATGATGCGCGTAGCGTACCGACGAGATTGCCGTGTTCGTCAGCCAGTAGAGCGTGACATTGTCGAGAATATCGTCCTTCGTCAGCCCCTCGCCCTCTCCGTCGAACACCCGCGCGATCATCCGGTAGCTGCGGATGTCGTGGTCGAGCATCCACGGTCGGGCTATGCCTCTGCTGCCCTGACTGCACTTTCAGGCTGGCGCGACCCCATTGCTGCAAGCGCGCCCTCCTCCATCATCTCGGCCGCTTTCGCATAACCGCCGCCCATTCCGTCCAGGAAATGCAGGTGCGAATCCGGGCGGCCCGACGGCACCAGGCAGGTCATCAGCGCATGCGACTGACGGTGCAGGCCGAAATCGATCTCACCGCGCGCTCTTGCCGCGACCAGAATGGCTTCGACGCTGTCGATCTCCTCCGGCGTGCAGTCCAGCGTCAGGCGCAGGCCGTCGTCGAATTTGCGGAAATCCGAATTGGAGGCGACTTCGGACCAGGCTGTCGCACTGACCTGCTTTGCGCCATCCCTCGGCACCGCGCTCTCTGCCGAAATCGGATAAGACCGGCGCGATGCAGTATCGAAAACAGCAAGCACGCGCTTCGCCAGCGCCGCAAAAATCTCCGGGCTGGTGTGGTCGCGAGGCTCGACCAACAGCGACAGGATCTCGCCCTGCCGGCTCGGGAACGGCGCCCAATCGCAGCTGAGGCCTGTGAGGTCCGGCCTCGTTGCGTAGCGCCCCGGCTTGACCAGATAGCGGCCATTCTTGATCTGCTGCTCCGCCCATTTGAGGCCGCCGCCTGCAAACATCGCATAAGTCGCACTCTCGGAGGCGGCATAGTGCGCGATCTTCACATCGCGACCGGCGGCGCGGATCTCGCGCACGTTCAGCAGTCCGACACGAAGGTCGAGGTGAAGATCAGTCGTGGCGAAACTCGCGACCTGCCGCAAGGCCGATGTCGCGGCCATGATCCCGTGCGGCGGCAACGCGAAGGCCGCTCCGTCCCCGCGAAACACGAAGGGGAAATCGAACGAGCCCCAGGCATTGCCGAGTGCCGCGATGATCGAGGCGCCGGCATAATTGACGTCTTCATAGCGCCCTGCACCGATCGCCGCCGTCGAACTGACGACGTCGGTGATGCCGATCAGCCAATCATCGGGCAGCGGCTCGTAGACATCGGGGTCGACCACGAGCGAAAACTCGTCATAGGCCCGGTGTGGCTCTGCATGGCTGTCGATCATGGCATATTCTCCGGATCGGTCGATAGAGGCTGGTTCAGGAACGGGTCTGCCGCAAATCGGCAGACCCCCGCTTCGAAGATGACGGCGAAATGCGCCGGCCCTTCCGGTCAGACAAGCCGGGTTTCGACGTCGATATTGCCGTGCGTCGCCTTGGAATAAGGGCAGATGCCATGGGCTGCCTCGATCAGTTCCTCGGCGACGTCGCGTTCGATACCGGACAGGCTGACATTGAGGCGCGCACGCAGGAAGAAGGAGCCGTTGTCGGTATTGAGAGTGATCTCGGCGTCGACCTCGGGACCGGCGGGCAGCGCGATCTTGCGCTGCGAGGCGGCAAGCTCGATGGCGCCGATATAGCAGGCCGACCAGGCGGCGCCGAACAGGTTCTCGGCCGCCGGATGCGGCTGCGGCAGCTTGATGTCGAGCGTGCCGTCGCTGCTGCGTGCATAACCCTCGCGGCCGCCGGCGATGTGGGTCTTGCCAGTGAAAAGAAGCTTCTCGGTCATGATGTTGTCCTTTCGATGGATTTATATCGCATCCGCTTTATTCGGATGCGCCTTAATATGCCTGTTGGAAATCGATGTCAACACCATTCCGATTTAATCGGATACGATTTATTTATTTTGACCGCAGGTGGAAGGCTGCCTCGTGGAAGAGCGCGTTGTTGCTGAGCCGGAAAACGCCCTGATTGGCGTTAGGGTCTCAAGACCGCGGCCGGCCGTCGTCGAACAGGGTGGCGAGCCACTGATAATATCGCGGCTGCTTCTGTCGCAACTGGCTGCGCGAATAGGGCGGCCGTTCGATATCGCCGAACAGGTACACGCTCGCCGTGACAGCGAAGAATTCCCGCTCGTTGCTCATCATGTAGGAATCGCCGGGCCAAAGCCCGCGGCCGTTGTTGAAGAATTGCCCGACATCACCATTGCCGAATCCGCCGGGCAGCATCCGGTCGTTATAGGCGTGCAGAAGCTCGTGCAGGATGATCGGTTTGTCGGGATCGAGGCTCCTGACCCGCAGGTCGATGCCGGTCTTGCTGCTGTAATGGCCGGGACCGAAGCCGGCGGCGGCGGCGTTGGCCCAGATCGGAATCGTCCGCATGAAGGCGAGGACATCGGGCTTCAGATTGACATGCTCGACGATGTCGAGCTGCCTTTTGACGGCCGCGACCATCTCCTTGTCGGGCTCCGCACCTCTGGCATTGGTGAGATCGACCCGCCATCCATGATAGCTGAAAACGAGCGGATCGGCGGCCGCCACTCCTGCTGTTGCAACACTGATGGCGATGGCGGCACAAAGCCCCAGGATCATCGGAATCGTCCGCACCGGCCCCTCCTCGGCGTGTCACGCTGCCGACTGTCGCATAGGCGACCAGAGGGCACAATCATGTCGCCGCAGCATTGGAGCCGTTGAGGTGAGACCGGCGCTCAGACGTTCTCTTTGTTCCGAACCTTTTCCTTCGGCTCCACCGGCGCATCCGGTGTCGGGGCGAGCAGCTTGCGCAGGGAGGCGATCTTGTCCTTCACCAGCGGCCGGAACCGCGTTGCGCGATAGGGCATGTCGGCTGCGCCGTAGCCTTCCGGGCCGTCATCATTGCCTCGGTGGATTTCAGCGAGCTTGACGCCGATGAAGGTGCCGTCGACATAGTGGGTATATTCGCCGACCCAGCGGATCGTGTAGATCTCGCCTTTGCGAATGAGCTGGTCGATGCTGACATGCTTGAAGGTATCGTTGATGCAGACGACCTTCTGGCCGACATGGAATTCATAGCTCATGGATCAGACTTTCCAATAGCAATCCGCCTCGCCGGTCCATAGCGCGTCCGGCGGCTGGGATGAACTCTTTTCTTGAACCAGGGCCCAATTGCCGCGGCGGGCAGCCGCGCCTTCGCCTAATCGCAATAGACCTTGCCGCTCTTGCGGGAACGCAGATCGAAGTGGAAGTGGTTCCAGTGTTCCGGGTTGCTGCCCGGCCCGAGCACGGTATTGAAATAGCGGCAGCTGTCGGTGCGCACCGCTTTCAGGAGCCGGCCCTCGCGATAGGAGAACAGACCCTTCTTGCGCACGTCGATCGCGTGGCCGTTCTTCAGCACGAACTTGCCGACGTCGATCGCGTTGCCGCGGGCATGTTCCGACATCGGATTATACCTCTGCCGGCTGTTGTTCATGCGCCGGCAGGAGTAGCCGCCGAGCGGCTGAATCGTCTTGATGCCGCTCCAGTAGCGAAAGCGGGCCGACGGCGCCAGCTCGTTCTTCACCCATTTGGCGAAGGCGAGCGTCACCTGGCAGTTCAGCGTCACGGCCGGCTTGACGCCGATATTGCCGGAAAGCCCCTTCAGCGATACCGGATAGGGCACCTGGCAGGCCGGCCCTTGCGAGATCGGCGGCTTCTCGTCGAACAGCACGCCCATGCGCTTCAACTCCCGCCGGCAGGCAAGCTCGGAAGCCGGCATGACGCTCGGATCGACCGGCGCGACGGGCTCGCTCATCATCGGGTTGTTCGGCCGCAGCATCGCGACTTCTTCGCTCTCGTCCTCTTCGGGAACGCGGGTTGGCTCCAAGACCGGGCTGCCGTCGTTCCAGGCGGGAGTCCGGCTCATCTCGGCCTGTGCTGCCGGCTGCGGCATTGACCGCTGCGCCGGCTGGCGCATCGGCTGGTTGATCTGAGCCGGATTGTCGGTGCCGATGCCGTCGACCACCGGTTCGCTGGCATTGCCCTCGGCGATCTGCTGCTGTTGTTCCTGCGCCAGCCCCACGACCGGTTCGGCCCCGAGCTCTTCATCCATATTGACGCCACCGGACGGGACAGCGAGGTTCTGCGTCCCGCCCCAGTTGCCGTTCGGCTGGCCGGCCGCCAGCGCTTCATCGCTGTCGATCATCGGCAGCTTGCGGCCGCGGCCTGCCGGCGCGGCCAGTGTCTGCGGCGCCTCTGCCGTGTGACCGGCGCCGGCGAGATTCGGCGTGTCGAGATAATCGACCGAACTCTGGCTGGTATCGACCGGCGCGTTCGAAACGGGATAGGAGGCCTGACTTTCCGCGGGCGCAAGGCGCTCCGCACGCGTCATTTGTACGGCAGGCGCCATGCGTGCGGCACCCCGCGACGGCGAAATCGAACTGACCCGGGTGCCATTGTCGACATTGGCCGGGGGCACTAGCCCGTCGCTGATCGAACAGGTCGTCAGCGCCGCCGACAGCAGCACGGGCAGGAAGGCTCGCCGAGGAAAGGAAACAAACGCCATACTCTTATCGCTTCCATAGGCCGGCCGCAGAGTGACCGAAAAAACTCGGTCCAATTTTAATTAAAAACGGTGAATGAAAACTTACCGGCACAATCTGGACGCGACGGATATGAAAAAGGCCGGTCGCCCGGCCTTTGATCTGTCCCTCTTTCTCACGCTGCCCGTGTGTATCGGGCCTCGGCCTGCCGCCCTGCCTCGCGCAGGCGGAAATTCGCAAGCAGCGTCTTCAACTGCGTGCTTTCGTCGGCAAGCGTGCGGCTTGCCGCCGTCGTCTCCTCGACCATCGCCGCATTCTGCTGCGTCATCTGGTCCATGTGGTTGACGGAGCTGTTGATCTCGTTGAGGCCAGTCGACTGCTCGCGCGCAGCCGTCGCGATCGAGGCGACATGGTCGTTCACCTGGTTGACCAGCGCTTCGATCTCCAGCAGCGCGTCACCCGTCGAGCGCACCAGCGCAACCCCGCCCTCGACTTCCGCAGCCGACCGGCTGATCAACTCCTTGATCTCCTTGGCGGCGTTGGCCGAGCGTTGCGCGAGTTCGCGCACTTCCTGGGCAACGACGGCAAAGCCGCGGCCAGCCTCGCCGGCCCGCGCAGCCTCGACGCCGGCGTTCAGCGCCAGCAGATTCGTCTGGAAGGCAATCTCGTCGATCACCGAGATGATCTGGTTGATGCGGCTCGACGATTCCTCGATCCGGCCCATCGCGGTGACCGCGTTGCGAACGATGTCGCCGGAGCGGCCGGCGCTCACCTTGGTCTCGGCCACCATCTCGCGCGCCTCGTTCGCCCGCTCGGATGCAGTCTTGACCGTGGCGGTGATCTCATCGAGGGCGGCCGCCGTCTCTTCGAGTGCCGCCGCCTGCTGCTCGGTGCGCTTTGACAGATTGCCGGTCGCCTCGCTGATGTCGGATGCGCTGTCGTTGACCACCCGGCTCGATTCAGCAATCGCGTGGATGACGCCGTTCAGCGCATCGACGGCGGCGTTGAAATCATTCCTGAGCTTGGCGTAGTCCTCACCGATATCGCCGATTGCAACGGTGAGGTCGCCGCTTGCAAGCCTCTCCAGGCCGACGCCGAGCGCCTGCATGGCGCGGTTTTGCCGCTCGGAAGCCGAGCGCAGGCTCGCTTCGTTGCCGCGGCGTTCGTCCTCGATCTGCCGCTGCCTTTCGTCTTCACGGCCGCGCAGCGCGCTGCGTTCGTCGACGGAGTCGCGCAGCACCAGCAGCGCCTTGGCCATCTGGCCGACTTCGTCGCGGCACGCACTGCCGGCAATCTCCACCGATGCTTCCTCGGCGGCGATCGCATTCATCGCCGTCTTCAGCCGGGCGATCGGCGCCGTAACACTGCGCACGATGGCGTAGGCGATCGCGATCGTAAGTGCTGCGCCGAGCAGGCAGAGCGCTGCCGCCCAGAACGCATTCTGGCGATAGAGCGCCGCCAGGTCATCGGCGTAGACGCCAGTGCCGACGATCCAGCCCCAAGGCTCAAAACCGGCGACGTAGGAATATTTCAGCACCGGCTCATCGGCGCCCGGCTTCGGCCAGTAATAATCGACGAAGCCCTTGCCGTCCTTCTTCACCTTGTTGACGAACTCGACGAACAGGAACTTGCCGGTCGGGTCCTTCATCTGGGAGATATCGGTGCCGTTCAGTTGCGGCTTGATCGGGTGCATCACCATGGCGGGGCGCATGTCGTTGATCCAGAAATAGCCGTCGGCGCCGTAGCGCATGGCGCCGATCACGTCCTTGGCCGCCGCCTGCGCCTGCTCGCGGGTCATGGTGCCCGCCTGTTCCATCTTGTAATATTTGTCGAAAATGCCGAGCGCCGTCGCCTCCATCTTCTCCAGCCCCGCCTTCCGCTCCGCTTGCAACTCGGAATAGGAATAGTTCAGAAAGAAGACCATCGTCGCCGCCAGCACGGCAAGCGTGAAGCCGACGAGGCAGTAAAGACGGGTGGAGATCTTGACGTTGCGCATGAGGGTTCCCGGCGAATCTTGGATATGAGACCGCTTTCATTGTGAACCCCCGGAATTACTGGAGCGTAAAGTTTTATTAGAAGATCATCAAATAACGCAAGGTGAAGTGTCGGCTGTAAAATTCAACCCGCTGAAATCGAATGAGATTTCAGCTCGGTGACGGCCGCGATATTTGCACCGCCGCCTACGTTGGCACCGAAAGGGATTGGTCGACACACCGACTTCGCCTAACCTTGGCTGCAGAATCGCACCGAAATTGAGGGACTTTCCATGACCGACGCCGCCAAGCCGAGAGGCGAACTGACGCTGCGCACGCTCGCCATGCCAGGCGACGCCAATCCGGCCGGCGATATTTTCGGCGGCTGGGTCATGGCGCAGATGGACCTTGCCTCCGGTATTCGTGCCGCCGAGCGCGCCAAGGGCCGCGTCGTCACCGCCGCCGTCAAGGAAATGGCCTTCGAGCTGCCAGTCAAGATCGGCGACACGCTGTCGGTTTATACCGATGTCGAGCGTGTCGGGCGTACCTCGATCACGCTGATCGTCGAAGCCTGGGCGCATCGCTCGCGCTACGCCAAGATGGAAAAGGTAACCGCCGGCACCTTCATCATGGTGGCGCTCGACGAGGAGGGCAAACCCAAGGCCGTCCCCGCGGAGTGACAAGCTTGAACCCGAGGGGATAAGCCATGGAAACGGTCAGCTCGCCGGAGGTCTTCCTTCACATCAAGGTGGTGATGGGCATGGTCATCAGCCTTTCACTCGCGAGGCTGCTCACTGGCATCGCCGGCATCGTCCAGCATCCGGCCAAGGCGAAGGTTTATCCCGTTCACCTTGGCTGGGCCCTGTCCCTGTTCCTCTTCATCATCCATATCTGGTGGTGGGAATACCGGCTGCAGGCCGTGCCCGCCATCGGCTTCGGCATCTATCTCTTCCTCGTCTGCTTCTGCAGCCTGTTCTTCCTGCTCTGCGCCCTGCTCTTTCCGGCAAGCCTCGACGAATATGGCGGCTACGAGGAATATTTCATTTCGCGGCGCAAATGGTTCTTCGGCGTCCTCGGCCTGATCTATGCCGTCGATATCCTCGATACGGCGATCAAAGGTCCGGAGCGCATCCTATCGCTCGGCTTGGAATATCCCGCCCGCAATCTCGTCTACATCCTCCTCTGCGCCCTCGCCGCCTGGACCGCGAACCGCCGCTTCCACACAGCCTTCGTCATCGTCAACCTGGTCTATCAGGTCAGTTTCATCTTCCGGCTTTACGATGTGTTGGGGTGAGGAGCGGTCGGGCGAAGCCCGAGCAATCGATCCAGTGAATCGATTGCAGCCACGAACGCCCTGAGCCCAGCGAAGGGCCGGGCAGCGTCTCACACCTTCAAAAACTGCGACCCCTTATCAAACGCCAGCCCGGGAAATATCTTCCCCGTCAGATCATCCACGCCGACATCGAACTGCCGGTAGAGCATCGCCGCCGCCACCTCGCGCACGTCAGCCGTCGGCATCAGGTCGCGGTTGTCGAGCAGCTGACCATCGCCGATCCCCGGCCAGCGGCCGAGGATGCGCCCGCCGTTGATTGCGCCGCCGGCAAGGACAGCGCAGCCGCCGGTGCCGTGGTCGGTGCCGGCGGAGCCGTTCTGGCGGACGGTGCGGCCGAATTCGGTCATGGCGAGCACCACCGTCTTTCCCCAGATCTCCGAGCCCAGCGTCGCCTTCAGCGTATTGATCGCCTGGGCGAGATCCCCTGCCGGCCGCTTGAACTGGCCGGCCTGGCCGATATGGGTGTCCCATCCGGTGATTGAGAAGCTGGCGATGCGGTAATCGCCCTTCAGCATGTTGGACGCGAGCGCCGCGACGTCGCCGATCTTCTCGCCGCGCTCACCGTCCGGCTCGACCATCATCGCGGCGCTGTCGGCCCGCGTCGCCTCGGCAAGTGCAGCCGCGAAGGGCGGATCGCCGGCATAGAGCCGCGCAAGGAACTGCATCTCGTCACGCGCCGGCGCCAGATTGGAATCCGATGCCCAGACGTCGACATTGTTCGGCCCGGAGAGGATCAGCTCCGTCGACGTATTGACGTCGATTGCCTTACGCGCATCCGAGCGGGGAATGACCGCGAGCGCCCGGTTCAGCCAGCCGGTCTTTTCCTCGGCGACATGTTCGCCGCCGGACTCAAGCATGTCCTGCCCGTCGAAATGGCTGCGCTGGTCGCGATAGGGCGTCGACACCGCATGGATGAAGGCGAGTTCTCGGCTCTTCCAGAGCGGCATCAGGTCGGCGGCGGCGGGATTGAGGCCGAAATGCCCATCGAGATCGAGAAGTCCGCTGTCCGGCGTCAGCGCCAAGGTTGGCCTGAGCGCGGCAAAACCGGCGTCGCCGTAAGGCTGCACCAGGTCGAGCCCGTCCATCGCGCCGCGCAGGACGATAGTGACAAAACGATTATCGCCCGGCATCGCCGCAAAGGTGACCGGCGTGAAGACGGGGGCGGCGGCAAGACAGCAGGCAGAGGTCAGAAAGCCGCGGCGGGAAAGCAAAATCCGGTTCATTGGGAGCCTCCTATCGGCGGTTGAATTCCGGCGATGCCAGCACCAGCGTCAAACCGCTGATCTTGTTCGGCGCCTGCGACACCACGCGGATCGTTTCATCGCGCGCGGCATCGGCAAGCGTCGATCTCAGGAACGCGCGCGGATCCTCGTCGCGGCCGAACTGCGCCGCAGCCCGCCTTGCCCAGGCCAGGCGCTCGGCAAGCTGGCTGCCGGTGATCCAGGCGGAAAAGCCTTCCTCGAAACCGGCCGGGCTCGGCGGCTGCCAGGTCGGCTGGCCCATGCGCTTCAGCGCCCCCTGCCCCAGTGCGCGCGCCGCCCGAAAGGCCTTGAGCCGCTTGTTCCGCGCCTCTCCGGCGGGATCCGTCGTCACTGGCGCTCCCGCCATGCCGGGCGTATTGGCCGCCATATCGCCCTCATCCGTTCCCTGCTGATTGGCCGCCAGGAAGCTGCCGACGACGCCGTTGACCGGCCCCGCATTCAGCGCCCTCAGACCAGCAACAACAAAATCGAACGGCTGACGCGCTTTGGCGCCCTCGTTTTGCCAGGCGGCGGGATGGTCGAGCATGGCGGTGTAGACGGCGGTGAGATCGCCATCCGTTTTCTTCCACGCGGCCGCCATATCGGAGACCATGCCCTCGTCTGGTTGGTCGGAGACGAAATGCACCGCGAGCTTACGGCTGATATGGGCCGCCGTCTTCGGATGGACCGAGAGGTCATCGAGCATGTCGAGATAATCCTCGCGCGAGCGCCGCCGCCCGCCATAGCTGACGCCGAGCACCTCATGCGTGCCGGGCTCCGAAATGTTCGGCCGAAAGGCGATATCCATCTCCTTGCGATCGATGGTGAGCCCCGTCAGCACCATGGCCGCGGCGGTAACATCCGCCTGGGTATAGCCGCTGCCGGCGCCGAGCGTGTGCAGTTCCAGGAGCTCGCGTCCGAGATTTTCATTCAGCCCCTTGTTGCGCTTGACGCCGCCTGCCGAATCCGGCCCGAGCGAATCCGCCTGATCGAGGTAGATCAGCATGGCGGGATGAGCGGTGGCGCTACGCAGAAGATCGCCGAACCTGCCCGAAATGAACGGCCGAATTGCCTCGGCCTCGTAGAGCGGCACGATAAGGCGCATCGGCAGGCTCTTGTTGGCGCTGGTGGAGAAATGATCGGTCCAGAAGGTCGAAAGCCGCTCGTAAAAGCCGTAGGGGGACAGCACCGCCTGCATCAGCCGCAGGTTCGCATCGTGCTGGAACTGCTGCTGCGCCTGGCGCTGCACAGCCTTGCGCATCTCGCGCCGCGTGGGATCGTCGGTGACTGTCTTGGCATCTTCCCGGATCTGCTTCAGCTGGTCCTGCAGGCTGAGGATCGCCCGATGACGCATGTCGGGGCCGCCGAGCGGAAAGTCCGGCGTTGCCGCCGCGCCTTTGGACAACTGCCCGATCAGCTCATCCTTGCTTTGCGGCGCCACCTCGCCCGGCCGGAAACCATAACCGAACCGGATCGCCGCCATCGTCGGGAAAGAGAGGCTCATGCCCGATCACCTCCTGATCACTTGATGGTGACAGGCTGACAGCCGATTGCGACGGCAATCTGTAGGAAATGCGGCGATATCACGACATGGACGATTTGTAATCTGCTGAAAAGGCTCATGTTTCATGCAGCACAGAGAAGGCGGGAACGTCTGTATGGAATTCCTCGCCGATATTTTTGAGCACGAAGACGATGATGAAAAATGAAACACATCGTCCAGCCGAGATAGCTGGCAATCCGGTACTGTGCTGCTGCGGCCCTCGCCCTTCGAGGCCCCTGCGGGGCACATCAGGATGAGATTCTAGAGCCGTGGCGCACCTGCTTAAACCACCTTGCCCCGGCACGCCCAAGCTACAGACGCGAACGACCGCGGCCCGTCCGGCTCACCCGCTTCGTAGGCTGCCCTGAGGGCGGCATCCACCGCTTTGCGCTTCTCCGGCTCGAGCCCGGAGACATATCTCCCAAGCGGTCCCTCGCCGGCAGCGATCGGCTGCCAGTAATCGTCGAAGGAACGGTAATTCATCCGGATCAGAAGCGACGTCTCCTCGACATCAGCGAGGCCCTCTGCCATGAAGCTCTGCTTCATCTCCCCTGGCCGCATCATTGGCTGGAAGCAATATTTGCGGCGTAGCGGCAGCGCGTTCTCGTCAAGCATGACGACCGTATCCCACATCATCCGCATGCCCGACATGCCGCCGTAATGGTCCCAGACCGCGGCGGCGACCGTGCCGCCGGGCCGCACGACGCGGGCCATCTCGGCCACCGCCTTGCCCGCCTCCGGCACGAAATGCAGGACGAGCAACGACATCGCTCTGTCGAAACGGTCATTCTCGAAGGGCAGCGCGCAGGCATCCGCCTGCTGGATGGTGACCCGCGGATCGCTATTGGCCCGCTTCGCCGCCTCGACAAACACAGGCGAATAGTCGATAGCGGCGATTTCCCGCAGCCCCGGCCTCTGCGCAAGCGTGAACGTCAGGCTGCCGGTGCCGCAGCCGACATCGAGCACGCGATCCCCATCCGCCAGCCCCGCGAAGTCGATCAGCATCGGCGCCAACGTCCGGCTCCACCGGCCCATAAGCCGCTCATAGCCATCTGCACTTTCGACATGGAAATTCGACGGCATGGAAGCCTCCCCTCCAAGGACGACGGCTCATTATGAACTGGCCGACGCCCGCCGCAAGGGGATAGTGGTTCTGAAACTGGAGGGGTTTCTCCGTGATCCTCGGCCCGCGCCGAGGATCTGCCATTCTTGATGGCCGCGAGATCGCCTCACCCGGTCGCCCTCTCGAGAACGCTCCAGTCAAACGCGCGCGCCCAATCGCGGTAGCGGTGCCAGCCGACCTCAGGGAAATCCCGGCGCAGGGCGGCGATGTCGGCGTCGTAGCCGGTGCGGTCGAACCATTCGAACATCAGCGCCGCATCCTCGCTCTGCTGCCGCATTGCGGCAACCGGTAACTCCTGGTAGGCGATCGGGCGCCCTAGCGTTTCGGAGAGGATCCTCACCTGCTCCTCGCCCGACAATTCGTCACCCGCAATGTCGAAACGCTGGCTGAACACCTTTTCGCGCCGTTCGGCCAAGGCCGCGACGAAGGCGCCGATATCGGCGAGGCAGATTTGCTGCAGCACGCGCGCGGGCGGCAGCGCCGCGGCATAGACACCCTGGCGCAGCCCGTCGATAGCCCACGGCGCCGCGGTGTTTTCCATGAAGGCGACGGGTGCACTGACCGTGTAGGGAATGCCGAGACCGGCAATATGTTGCTCGACCATATATTTGCTGTCGAAATGCGGAATTCCGGTCTTCTTGTCGGCATCGCCGACGGAGGAATAGATCAGGTGGCCGATGCCGGCGGCCTTCGCCCCATTGGCGGCGGTTATGCCCTGGCGGGTTTCCGCTTCCGTTCCGGCCTCATAGCTGTTGCCCATCAGGAACATCGTGTCGACGCCGCTTGCGGCCTTCGTCACCGACGCCGCATCATCGAGATCGCCCCCGACGATCTCCACTCCGGCCGCGGCCAGCCGATTTGCGGCGTCGCTGTCCGGCCTGCGGCTGATCGCCTTGACGCGATGCCCCCGCGCCATCAGTGCGCGCGCGACCGCGCCGCCCTGCTGGCCGGTGGCGCCGGCTACCAGAACGCTTCTTCCATTGCTCATCTCTCTGCTCCTTGTGGTTGGCGATGAGCCAGAAGATAAGACCTGTCGAATTGAACCATAATAGGCTACATCAGGGAAACATCGTGCCACTGGTGAATACAATGCTGGATCTCAACGACATCCTTATCTTCGCCCGCGTCGTCGAGGCCGGCAGCTTCACCGCCGCCGCCCGCCTGCTTGCCATGCCGAAGACGACGGTCAGCCGCCGTATCGCCGCGCTTGAGCGCGAGGTGGGTGTGCGGCTGCTGCAGCGCACCACCCGCAGCCTCAGGCTGACGGATGCGGGGCGCCTTTATTACGAGGAGTGCAGCGCGGCGCTCGGCGCCTTCGAGCAGGCAAATCTGCGCCTGGCCGAGGCGCGGGCGGAGCCCGCCGGCACGATCCGCATCTCCGCACCGGTCGGCTTCGGCGGTCATTTCCTTTCCGCCGCCATCTCCGATTTCCTGGCAATCTACCCGAAGACGAAGGTGGAATTGCGCCTGACCGACGACAGGCTCAATCTCATCGAGAACGGCATAGACCTCGCCTTCCGCACCGGCATTCTGGAGGATTCGACGCTGATCGCCCGCAAGCTCGGCTCGACCTACAGGATTCTCTGCGCCAGCCCCGACTATCTCGCCCGCTGCGGCGTGCCGGATCGTCCGGCGGACCTCGCCCATCACGCCTGCGTCATCGCCGGTCCGTCGGCGGCTGGTGCGCACTGGGTGCTGGAGAGCGCCGGCATCAAGGAAACGGTCACGGTGTCCGGGCGTTTCGCCGCCAACGAAATTCAGGCGGTCATGACTGCCGCGATCGCCGGCTTCGGCATCGCACAGTTGCCGCAAAGAATGGCTGCGGCCTGCATCGCGGACGGCCGGCTGCGGCGCGTCCTCGACGGCTACACGACACCGCCTGGCGGTCTGCATGTCGTCTATCCCAGCAACCAGCACGTGTCGCCGCTGGTCAAGGCATTCATCCAATTGGCGATCGATCACCTGAACGTCGGAAAAGGCGCAATCGGGGCACCGGCGATCACACCTCGATGAGCCTGCGGGCCGAGCGGGATAAAGAGGAAGGCCCAGCCGTCGCTAGCCCCTTTCACCGCCAAAGGAAATCTGGCCCCGTGCTTTGCGACGTCAATTTGAGCGTCCCGTCCGGCTGAACGACATAGGTCTCGAAGACACGATAGCCGAATGCGCCGAGAAAGGTGTGGTTGACCACCGTTCCCGTGCGATAGGGCGAATGAATGATCTTACCGCCATAGGTGAGACTGCCCTGAAGCGGCTGCGGTTCGCCTGAAGTACTGGCGCAGGCCGTGAGGGCGAAGAAAACGGCAATGAGCGCGTGCTTCATCCTGGCATCTCCTCCCGGTGACAATGGCAGCGGAAGAATACGACTTTACGCAGTCAGAAGACAGCGTTCTTGCCTTCGTAATCTCTGCGCAGGGACTGCGCCCGGGAAAGCGCGCTGGCGATCCTTTCGTCGGTGAAGGGCTTGGCGATCACATCGAGGGCGCCTTCGATGCCATTCCCGACGCTTTCCGGACTGCCGGTGACGAAGATCACGTCGACGCCGTGGCGATCGATCAGCCGGCGTGCGAGCTGCGCGCCGCTCAAGCCGTCGGCAAGGCTGAGATCGACCAATGCGACATCGCTTCTCTGAGCATAGGCGAGCGCCTGCTCGATTGTCGAAACCGGCCCGACAGTCTGGTGGCCAGCATCCTGCGCGATACGCTCGAGTTCCATGGCAATGATGTTCTCGTCTTCAACGATCAGGAC
The DNA here is from genome assembly GCF_050587665.1 of Rhizobium sp. Nf11,1. NCBI lineage: Bacteria > Pseudomonadati > Pseudomonadota > Alphaproteobacteria > Hyphomicrobiales > Rhizobiaceae > Rhizobium > Rhizobium sp. Nf11,1. Next base: position 232,915 of record NZ_JBOBHU010000010.1, read on the forward strand.
TTTCATGGATCTTCCTCCTCCCATGGGCAAGCGGGCCGCCGGGCACACCGACGGCAACCGCTACAACGCGACTTCCCCTCGAAAGTTTCCGGGGTAAAAGGCATGCGTGTCGAAATGGTAACTGATTTCCTCGTGTCATCGGCGCTACCGTTCGATGCTGCCATTGCGCCGGATCTTCCTTTGCAGGAGCAGGATGCCATAGAGCAGCGCTTCGGCCGTCGGCGGGCAGCCGGGAACATAGATGTCGACAGGCACCACGCGGTCGCAGCCGCGCACGACGGAATAGGAATAATGGTAATAGCCGCCGCCATTGGCGCAGGAGCCCATGGAGATTACGTAGCGCGGTTCCGGCATCTGGTCATAAACCTTGCGCAGCGCAGGCGCCATCTTGTTGCACAGCGTGCCCGCGACGATCATCAGGTCCGACTGCCTTGGGCTTCCGCGCGGGGCGACGCCGAAGCGCTCGACATCGTAGCGCGGCATGGACATCTGCATCATCTCGATGGCGCAGCAGGCCAGACCGAAGGTCATCCACATCAGCGAGCCCGTGCGCGCCCAGGTGATGAGTTCGTCGGTGCTGGTAACGAGAAAACCCTTGTCGGCGAGCTCGGCATTGATCGTGCCCATCATCGGGTCGCCCTGCCGCTGTTCGCCGGGGAATTGGAAATTGCCGGGCGCCGGGCGCGGTTGCGTGAAGGACGGCATCGTCTTCTCCTGTGAGCCGACCTCAAACCCGGCGCACACGACAAAGTTCCGGCCGCGATAACGGACACGCGTCCTGATTTCTGTTCTGAGATGCGGCGCTCAATGCCGAAGGATTGCCCGGCCCGATCGCTAGTCCTTATCGAGGAACCAGCGGATGGCGGTGTCGTTCCGACACCGCGAGAGCGGCAATTGCCGCACGGAGTAAATACGGGTGATTCCCTCCTCACCGTCCGTGTCGACGTCCATGCAGGCGCAGGCATAACCATGCGCGGCATAGGTGTAGACAAATTCGCCGGTCGTCAGGTCCGGGATCTTGTCCATTCCCTCGGCCGCCTTGTAGCCGCTGCCATTGTCCATGATGGTCCAGCCGCCGCCGGCATCCATGAGCAACCATTTGGCCATTGAGGGATTGTCCAGCCAGCCGCAGCGGCGTTCGGCATGCGCCGCGGCGGGCAGGAGAAGCATCATCAGAACAAGCGCAGGCAATCTGGCCATCGGCCCCTCCAAGTCACCTCCCACTATGCATGGTCGGTGCCCGGCAAGGCAACAGCGGTTTTCCGATTGGCCTGGGACGATGTCCACAGGTGTCATCCATCCGCCCTCGCCCTTCGAGGCTCCGGCCTACGATTTCGCCTTTGCTGCTTCCTCCCGGAACGCCGCCTCGCCGGCATCGGAGACTTCGACCCATTTCTTGTCGGGCTCGGCGTCGGCAACGTAACTGTCGTGCCAGTTCCACCATTTGTAGGTTGGGGTCTGCGGATAGCCCGCTGGCGAATCCTCCCAGACCTCCTGGCGCCCGAGCGGCGTGATGTCGAGATAATTCCAGGTGCCGCCCATCTGCTCGTCGCCGCGGTTGTTGACGAAATAGGTGCGGAAGATGCACTCGCCGTCGCGGTAGAAGACATTGGTGCCGTGCCACTCGTCGACGCCGAAATCCTTGTCGAAGTCGTCGGTGATCGTCACCCAGGGCATCGTCCATCCCATCCGTTCCTTAAGCCGCGCGATGTCGGCCTGCGGCGCGCGCGAGGCGAAGACCAGCGTCGTGTCGCGGGCGTTGAGATGGGCGACATGGGCGACCTGATCGGCAACCATCGAGCAGCCGCGGCAGGCATGCTCCGGCCAACCGAAGACGCCAGGCTCGTAAAAGGCGCGGTAGACGATGAGCTGGTGCCGGCCTTCGAACAGGTCGAGCAAGCTGATCCTGCCCTGTGGCGCTTCGAAAGCATATTGCTTTTCGACGGCCATCCACGGCATGCGCCGCCGCTCGACGGCAAGCGCGTCACGAGCACGCGTATGCGCCTTTTCCTTCACCAGAAGCTGCCTGTGAGCCGCCTCCCAGGCCTGCTGCGGCACGACAGGCGGCCGCTGCATGGCCTGTCCGCCCTTTCCATTCTCTGTTGCAGTCATCGCTTCAATCTCCTCGATGGGGCGAGTTCCCGCGCCTCCTTGTCCGAAGGCCGGTGCATCGCGATTGGTCGGAGATAGTTTCGCATCGGGCACCGAACTGTGGGAGTAACAAGTGTGTCTGTTATCCCGCGGCCAACGCAGTTGGTCCGCAGGCCAACGCAGTTGGTCCGTAAGCCAACGCAGTTGTCCGACCGCGGCCGACGAAACCTGCTCAACCAACACAACAGTTGCCAAAACCCACATGTTGACGGAAGCTTCACCACGGCCATTGGATCGTACGACATGACAACAGAATCCACCTTCACGGAGCAGGCAAGGCACGGCAGCGCCAGGATCTGCCGCGGCTGCTGGGATCAGATGCATATGCCGATCCCGATCGGCGGCCCGCTTGCGCTTCCCTTCCGCGCCTTCGGCATTACCCGCAGCAAGATGAATCCCGATATCTGCACGATCTGCGAGCGCTCGTTCCAATATGTGCAGAAGCAGCGCCAGATCACTGTCGACGCCACCATTCTGTTCGCCGACATCAGGGGCTTTACCGATCTTTCCGAGCGTATTGAGGCAGTGCACTTGAGCGAAATCGTCAGCCTGTTCCAGGATCGCTGCGCCCAGGCGATTTGGGCGCATGACGGCATCGTCAACAAGCAGATGGGCGATGGCCTGATGGCGATCTTCAATTTCCCGATCATCCGCAAGGATCACGCCGGCGCGGCGATCAGCGCCGCCCAAGAGATCCAGCGCAACTGCGCCGCGGCGCTGAGCGGGCTGGCGCTCGACGCCCTGTCCGGCCGCACCTTGGGCGTCGGCGTCGGCATCCATTCCGGCGAGGTGCAGATCGGCGAATTCTCGAGCTTCCGCAGCGATTTCACCGCGATCGGCGGCGTCGTCAACCAGGCCGCAAGGCTCGAATCCCAGGCCGCCGCCGGCGAGATCCTGATCTCGGCCGAAACGGCCGCGAAGGCTGCCGAACTCGTGGCAGGCGCCGAAACGCGCATGCTGGCGCTGAAGGGCATCGAGCAGCCGGTGCAGGCGCGCGTTCTGGTCAAGTGCTGAGCGACGGCGATTGCGGTCTTTTCAAAGCATCATCTCGCCGCCCAATTTGTCAGCTTCAGTTCTCACGCTGCAATTGCGAAACACATCGGATCACAAGCGAGTTAATCCTCCGGAAACAAACATCGCTTATCGCTATGCTGTCTTAACAGCTGGGGTATCTCATGGGCAGTTTTTCTCTGTTTCATTGGTTGATCGTCTTGATCCCGATCAGCGTAGCATTGATCTTCGTCTTCAGGAAAACACCAATCGGACCGAACCGCTTCGGCGGCCAGCCGCAGGCCATGGGTTTCGGCCAGGCGATTGGAAGCTATTTCAAGAACTATGTGAACTTCAGCGGCAGAGCGAGTCGCTCAGAGTTCTGGTATTCGGCGCTCTTCGTCTTTCTCGTCGCCATCGCTTTGTATTTCGTGGATCGGAGCGCAACCTTGAACCTGATCTGGTCGCTGGCCACGTTTCTTCCGTCGATCGCCATGGCCGCCCGACGCCTTCACGACACCAACCGGAGCGGATGGTGGCAGCTTCTTGCACTATTATTTCCCATTGGAACGGTTGTCGTCCTCGCATGGTACTGCAGGGCGTCGACAGTGGAGGACTCCAGAGAACCCGTCTTTGCTTGAGCAAAGGTGAGAATGGATCTCGCGGGCAAAGCGCTGCCGTTGCTGACACGGTCTTTCCGTTGCGCGGACTGCGGGATGCGCAGTCCGCTTCCAACGCCAAGCATTTCCTGATCGTAAACCGGTGCTCTGGCTCGATCTCGATGATCTCGCCCAACCGGCGATCATCCGGGCAGCTTGCAGCCCTTGCTCATGCCGGCGGACTGCATGGCCGAGACCTTGCCTTTGGACGCGGCAATTTCGCCTTCCTTGTCTCCGCCCGCGACGCTGCCGATCGGAACGCCGACGAGGAAAACACCGAAAGCATCGCCGTTCGCCGCGCTGATCTGCTGCTTGGACAGGTCGTCGAGCTTCGCCTTCTCTTTCTTGAGTTCAGTGGCGAGCGTCTCACAACTGAGGTTCGTATAGGCCGCCATCGGAATATCGACCTGAACGATGGCGTCAGGACGTTTGGCGCAGCCGGCCAGCGCCGCGGCCGCCGCGAATGCAATGATGATTTTTTTCATGAATAGTCCCCAATTCCCGCAGCAGCTGTAACATTACCGCGCGCACTGCGGGAGGCTGCTCGGCCTTCAACCACAGACTTTTATTTCTCTAGGATGCATTTGCAGGCGTCGCCCCGTTGAGGCAGGATGCCGTCACCGAATAGAGACAGGATGGACGGACCTCATGCTGACGGGCTCATGTCATTGCGGCAAGGCGAGCTGGGCGCTCGAAGGCGACCCCGGCTCGATCACCGCTTGCAATTGCACGCTCTGCCGGCGCTACGGCACCCTCTGGGCCTACGACTATGAAGGAGAGCGCATTACGCTCAGCGGCGAAACCGCCTCCTATACCCGCGCCGACAAGGACAACCCGTCGCTGGAAATCTTGTTCTGCCCGACATGCGCCTGCGTGCTCAGCTGGCGTAGCCTGCGCCTGCAAAAGGAAGGCCGCCGCCGCATGGCCGTCAACCTGCGGCTCGCGTCGCCGGATCTCGTCGCCGACCTGCCGATCGACCATTTCGATGGTCTCGATAAATTCGACGACCTTCCCTCCGATGGGCGCTGCGTTAGGGATCTCTGGTTTTGACGGCGTAATGCCGCCGACGCGCGGATAAGGCAGAACCGCTGCCCCTATATGGAGGGTTCAAAAGCGAGCTTCCGCCCCGTCCCCTTCTTCAATGATCGCCACGCCAGCCTCCAGCGCCGCAAGGATAAAAGCCTGCCGCACCGTTTCTGCCGGCATGCGGCCGGCAAGCCAGGCGCGGCAGAAATCGATCGCCCTCTGCTGATGGACGCCGCCATTGACGGGCCAGTCGGAGACGAGTGCATAAAGCGCATCCTGCGGTGAGCGGAGAACCAGCCGTTCGCCGGTATCAAGTTCGATCGAGATCGGTTTTTTCCAGAAGGCGGAATGGTCGCTAATGGCAGTCGCACCCGAGGCTGAAATGACATAGGATTAACTGCTGAAGGCCGATCCCGGTTCCAGCGCAGGCGAGACGATGGCAACGGTGGCCCATCCAAGAGAGCCTCATCCTGAGAGCCGCGCAGGGCCTCGAAGATGAAGCGGGTGCCCCGCCCATCAGCCGTAAGCCGGGGAATTGTTGAGCCAATCCGAACGATTCATTCGTTTCCCTTTTGTACTCTTTCCCTCTTCCCTTTCGCGCTGACTCTCTCCATATTCGCGCCATGGCCAAAGCTCCGAAAAAATCTCCGACCTCGAATGGTTTCGAGGAAGCCCCGCAATCGTCCTTTGAGGGCGCCCCCCTCTCCGGCTCCGTCGCCGATTGGGTGAAGCAGTTGGAGGCCGATGCCGAAGCCTCCGGCGTCGAGAGCCAGCGCGAGATTGCCTCCAAGGCTGGCAAGCACCGCAAGAAGGTTGAGAACGAGGCGCGCAAGCATACCGAAGCCGTCAGCGTCAACAAGAAGGCGACGGCAAGCAAGACCGCACGCGGCGTCTCGATCGGTGGCTCCTCCGACCCGAAGACGCGCGCCGCCGCCGGCCTGAACCCAGTGGCGGGTCTCGACATTTCGCTAGAGGATGCCGGCAGCATCTCGCCCGGCGGTGTCACCGCCACCGTCGAGGCGCTGTCGAAGCTGATCGAGAGCGGCAACCCGCTGCACAAGAACGGCAAGATCTGGACGCCGCACCGCCCTGCCCGCCCGGACAAATCCGAAGGCGGCATCACCATCCGCATGGCTTCCGAATACAAGCCGGCCGGCGACCAGCCGACGGCGATCCGCGATCTCGTCGAGGGCCTGCAGAGCGGCGAGCGCAGTCAGGTGCTGCTCGGCGTCACCGGCTCCGGCAAGACCTTCACCATGGCCAAGGTGATCGAGGAAACGCAGCGCCCAGCCGTCATCCTGGCGCCGAACAAGACGCTGGCCGCCCAGCTCTATTCCGAATTCAAGAACTTCTTCCCCGACAATGCGGTGGAATATTTCGTTTCCTACTACGATTATTACCAGCCGGAAGCCTATGTGCCGCGCTCCGATACCTATATCGAGAAGGAAAGCTCGATCAACGAGCAGATCGACCGCATGCGCCACTCGGCGACGCGCTCGCTGCTCGAACGCGACGATTGCATCATCGTCGCCTCGGTCTCCTGCATCTACGGTATCGGCTCGGTCGAGACCTATACGGCCATGACCTTCCAGATGAATGTCGGCGACCGGCTAGACCAGCGCCAACTGCTGGCCGATCTCGTCGCCCAGCAATATAAGCGCCGCGACATGGATTTCACCCGCGGCAGTTTTCGCGTGCGCGGTGACACCATTGAGATCTTCCCCGCCCACTTGGAAGATGCGGCCTGGCGCATCAGCATGTTCGGCGACGAGATCGACGCCATCACCGAATTCGATCCGCTGACCGGCCAGAAGACCGGCGATCTGAAATCGGTGAAGATCTACGCCAATTCGCACTATGTCACGCCGCGCCCGACGCTGAACGGCGCCATCAAGGCGATCAAGGAGGAGTTGCGTCTGCGCCTCGCCGAGCTCGAAAAGGCCGGCCGCCTGCTGGAGGCGCAGCGCCTGGAGCAGCGCACCCGCTACGATATCGAAATGCTGGAAGCCACCGGCTCCTGCCAGGGCATCGAAAACTATTCGCGTTATCTCACCGGCCGCGACCCCGGCGATCCGCCGCCGACCCTGTTCGAATACATTCCCGACAATGCCATCGTCTTCATCGACGAGAGCCATGTCACCGTGCCGCAGATCGGCGGCATGTATCGCGGCGACTTCCGCCGCAAGGCGACACTGGCCGAATATGGCTTCCGCCTGCCCTCCTGCATGGATAACCGGCCGCTGCGCTTCGAGGAATGGGACGCCATGCGCCCCGACACCATCGCTGTTTCGGCCACGCCGGGCAGCTGGGAACTGGAACAGTCGGGTGGCGTCTTCGCCGAACAGGTCATCCGTCCCACCGGCCTGATCGACCCGCCGGTCGAGGTCCGCTCGGCCCGCACCCAGGTCGACGACGTGCTCGGCGAGATCCGCGAGACCGCGGCCAAGGGCTACCGTACGCTCTGCACCGTGCTGACCAAGCGCATGGCCGAGGACCTGACCGAATATCTGCACGAGCAGGGCGTGCGCGTGCGCTACATGCACTCCGATATCGACACGCTTGAACGTATCGAGATCATCCGCGATCTGCGCCTCGGCGCCTTCGACGTGCTGGTCGGCATCAACCTCTTGCGCGAGGGCCTCGACATTCCCGAATGCGGCTTCGTCGCCATTCTCGACGCCGACAAGGAGGGCTTCCTCCGCTCCGAGACTTCGCTGATCCAGACGATCGGCCGCGCCGCCCGCAACGTCGACGGCAAGGTCATCCTCTATGCCGACAACGTCACCGGCTCCATGCAGCGCGCCATGGACGAAACCGCCCGCCGCCGCGAAAAGCAGATGGCCTATAACCTGGAACACGGCATCACGCCGGAATCCGTCAAGGCCAAGATCTCCGACATCCTCGACTCCGTCTACGAGCGCGACCACGTCCGCGCCGACATCTCGGGCGTCTCCGGCAAAGGCTTCGCCGACGGTGGCAACCTCGTCGGCAACAACCTGCAGGCTCACCTCAACGCCCTCGAAAAGAGCATGCGCGACGCCGCCGCCGACCTCGACTTCGAAAAAGCCGCCCGCCTCCGCGACGAAATCAAACGCCTCAAGGCCGTGGAACTCGCCGCCATGGACGATCCGATGGCGCGGGAGGAAGCCCGCAACCAGGAAGGCGGCAAAAAGAACGGAAAAGCCAACCGCGAGTCGATCTCCCCCCTTGTGGGGGAGATGTCCGGCAGGACAGAGGGGGGTGCCACACCCTCCTACTTCTCCAAACCCACCCTCGACGACATGGGCCCCGGCACGGACACAGCCACGCCCCTCTTCCGCAAACCGGAACTCGACGAAATGGGCCGCCACGTCGCCACCCCCGCCGACAGCAAGAGCCTCTTCCGCCGCAACACCCTCGACGAAATGACCGTCGGCCGCACGGAAAAACCGGTGATCGGCCATGTGCCTGACAAGCCCGACGCCGCCAAGGGCACGAAGCGCTTCTCACCACTGCTGGAAGGGCAGCCGGAACGCGACGATGGTGTCAGGCCGGTCGTGCGCGGCCGGGTTGGAGCCGGCAGTTATGAGGAGCCGGGCGAGCAGAAGCGCAAGGGACGGACGAAGGGGAAGACCGGACGGCCGGGACGCTAGCGCATTCCGCTCTTTTGGTGCAGTAACACCTAGCGATGTTTTAATCACAAAGGAGCGCGCCGATGTCCGAAACCTTCCTGCGCTATGTCCCCGCAGATCCTTATTGGCAGCCCTCCCCCGACGTCGCAGACAGTGCGGTCTCCCTGCTAAAAGCCATCGCCACCAAAGCGGACGAAGTGACTGCAAGCTTCGAAGATGAGGTCAGATTCTACGATCCCGGCGAGAACTGGTCCGGCGTGGAATGCAGCGCCTGCGGCGCGGACGCCGAGGAATGGTGGGGAGACGCCATGGATACCGCTTCTGCCGATGGCTTCAAAGACCTGAACACCGAAGCCCCCTACTGTGGCGGCACCGTCTCGCTGAACGACCTGCGTTACATCTGGCCCGCCGCGTTCGGCCGCTTTGCGCTTGAGGCGCGAAATCCGAATATTACCGATACGACCGAGGAGCAGGATCGGAAGATGGCCGGTGTGTTGGCATGCCGCTTCGGAAGATATGGGTACGCGTTTAGGTTCTCGTCGGGCGCTTGCCAATAGTCGCTTTCGCGATTTGC